>CALFPO010000027.1 GCA_937919165.1 uncultured Bacillota bacterium
TGTTACGGTGCTCGTCCATGAGAGCATTGACAAGCGAAGACTTGCCCGAACCGCTCACACCTGTCACCACCGTCATTACATTCAGCGGGAAGGTGGCATCGATGCCCTTGAGATTGTTTTCGCTGGCACCGACGATCTTTATCTTCTTGCCGTTGCCTTTGCGGCGCTTTGATGGTATATCGATCCTCTTGCGGTATGAAAGATACTGTCCGGTTATCGACTTTTCATCCTTCAGAATCTCTTCAGGTGTGCCAAAGAATACTACCTCTCCGCCGTCCTTGCCGGCGCCTGGACCGATATCGACGATATAATCGCTTTCCAGCATCGTCTCGGCATCATGTTCAACGACAATGATGGTATTGTCCAGGTCTCTCATCCTCTTCAAGGTATTGATGAGTTTCTGGTTGTCTCTTTGATGCAAGCCGATCGATGGCTCATCCAATACATACAGCACACCCGTCAAGGCGGAACCGATCTGGGTTGCCAAACGAATTCGCTGCGCTTCACCGCCTGAAAGCGTTCCGGCATTGCGGTTTAGCGTCAGGTAATCCAATCCTACATCGGAAAGGAACTTCAGTCTTGATCTGAGCTCGCTCAGAAGCACCTTTGCGATCTCTTCATGCATCGCATCAAATTTGAGGCTGTCAAGAAAAACGCTGGCATCCTTGATGGACATGCAGGTAAGCTCATAGATGTTCTTGCCTCCCACCCTGATGGACAATACCTTCTCGTTGAGTCTGGCACCATGGCACTTGCTGCATTCGCTTTCGACCATGAAGGAGCCATAATACTCCTTGCCGAACTTCGATTGGGTCTCTTCGAATCTTCTTTCGATCAGACTCTTGACCCCCTCTATATATCCCACCTTATGGTAGGTCGTGCCGCCGCTTGAAGTGACGGCATATTCTATCTCTTCATCCGAACCGTAAAGGATGATATCCATCTCTTTCTTGGTCATCTTATTCAGTGGCTTGTCTTCGGAAATGCCATAATGCCTCAGCAAGGTCGCAAAGTTCTGCCATTCCAGATTGTTTGAGCCATAGATATTCTTATAGTATCTGATGCCACCTTCCGCAATGCTCTTGGTCCTATCAGGCATCAGATAGTCTTCATCGACAGACATGGTCACACCAAGGCCCTTGCATTCATCGCAGGCTCCTAGAGGCGAATTGAAGGAGAACAGTCTTGGTTCCAAGGTCGGAACTGTGAAACCGCATTTAGGACAAGCGTGATGGGATGAGAAAAGTTCCTTGCTTCCGCCATGCCTTATCTCGCATGTGCCATCCGCAAGCTTCAGCGCTGTCTCCAAAGAGTCGTTCAGTCTTGTCTCGATGCCATCTTTCTTGACGATGCGGTCAATGACCACTTCGATATTGTGGCGCTTGTTCTTGTCAAGTTCAGGAACTTCTTCAATGTCATACAGTTCATCATCAATATAGAGTCTCAGATATCCATCTTTCTTGAGCTGTTCAAAATAGTCCTTGAAGCTGCCCTTCTTGTTGGTGACGACATTAGCCAAGATTTCCATCCTTTCCCCTTCAGGGAAAGCCATAATGGTTTTGACCATCGCGTTGATGGTCATTGGCTCGATCGGCTCATTGTGGGTTGGACAATAGGCTACGCCACATCTTGCATAAAGCAGTCTCAGATAGTCATAGATCTCGGTGATGGTAGCAACCGTTGAACGCGGATTGTTGGAAGTGGATTTCTGGTCGATCGCAATCGCTGGCGAAAGGCCTTCGATGACATCCACATCAGGCTTGTCGACACCGCCCAGAAACTGTCTTGCATAGCTCGACAATGATTCAACGTAACGTCTTTGTCCCTCGGCATATATCGTATCGAACGCCAAAGAGGTCTTTCCCGAACCGGAAAGGCCTGTCATGACAATCAGCTTGTTTCTTGGCAGATCGAGGCTGATATTCTTGAGGTTATTTACTCTTGCGCCTTGGATGATGATCTTATCGTTCATTGTTCTCCCGTATGCCCCTAAGCTTTCTATTGATCTTGTTCTTCAGGAAAGCGATCTTGTCCTTGCCGTTCTGCCTGAAGCCCATTACACGACGGATGACGTTGTTGGAAAGATAGCCCATGGACTTGGCCGCGTTGTCGATGCTCTCGTCGACATATCTTTCCCTGTTGTCGTAGATGGCACCCTTGAGATTCTTGCCCTTAGGATTGACGGTGCTCACCAGATTGTCGACATGCTCGTTGATGAAACGGTCAAGTTCAATGACCTTATCATCGAAACTGCTGAGCACAGTGACGTTCAGCGTCGTGTCGGCAACAAGGATAATCAGAAAGATGGTTGCCAGAACCTTTGCCGTTACGGCGCTCAGACTGTCGATCAATGGCCAGATCTTAGGATTGATCAGATATATTATGATGATTCCCGCCAAGCCGAAACCCAAAGAGGCTGGCAGACATACACGTCCATTGATGTTCAGCGGAGCTATCGAGTAGTCCCACCAGTAGGCATGGAAAAGCTTCTCAAGCCCCCATGATATCGAATATTCCAGAATGAAGGAAGCCACAAAGCTGACCAAAAATACCTTGAGATAGCTGTAGTCGGTGATGACGAACCTAAAAAACATGGTGCCGATCGTTGCGCCCAGGCCATAGATCGGAATGATGGGACCATACAGAAATCCTCTGTTCTCCCAGTTTCCGTGCCACACCGTCATGGCCAGACTTTCGTAGATCCAGCCCATGAAGCTCATGGCCACAAAATATATGAAGTAATAGTCGATTCTCATCTTAGAATAGTCTCCTTCAAGGCGCAGACCTTATCCGCAATGCAGACAAGGATCGCTTCCTTGCTTCTGGGCAGACTGCGTAAGGTCAATGGCCACATATGGCATCTGATGACCTCTTGAGTGCTGTCGTCTATGCCGTAGTAGGATATCGCGTTCTTGCAGGCTGTAAAAGGATGGGTATAGCCATGCAGCTTGCTGAAGGACAATCCAATCTCGGCATCATGCCAGTCATACAGGTAGAAATCATGCAGAAGAGCGCCTTCCACAAGCACTCTATCATCAGTCTTGAGCTTCATTCTGCTCTTGAGCAGATAGGCCAGCTTGGCAACATTTATGCTGTGCTGGTAGACGTTTATTGAGCCGTGAGCGACATATTCCTTCATTCGACAGAAATCCTTGTCGTCGCACAGTTTCTTGGACAGATCAGCGAATCTCACGCTCTCTTCTGGGGTAAATTTCACTCTCATATTATAGCACGGGGTGATATAATTAACCCATGAGTGAAAACATCGTAAAGATCGACTATCAAGGCAAAGAGATATATCTGGTCAAGACGGCCCATGTCTCCAAAAACTCTGTCGAAGATGTCAGAAATTGCGTTGAAGAGGTCAATCCTGACTCCATCTGCATCGAGCTGGATCAGCAAAGATACGAGAAGCTGAAGAACCCCGAAAAATGGCGTGAAACAGATATCGTCAAGATCATCAAAGACAGGCAGGTAGGTTTCCTGCTTGTGAATGTCATACTGTCGTCTTTCCAGAAGAGGATCGCCAAATCCATGGACTCCACTTCTGGAGCCGAAATGATGGAAGGCATGAAGCTCGCTGAAGAGAAAGGTCTTAATCTGGTATTGGCTGACCGTTCAATCAAGACAACCTTCTCCCGCATCTGGAACATGCTGGGCTTCAAAGAGAAGGTAAAGCTCTTGTCCGGCATGATCGAATCCATCTTTGAGGATGAAGAGATCAGCGAAGAAGAGCTCAAGGCTGCTGCCGCGAAGGAAGAGCAGCCGAAGAAACAGTCCCGCGTGAGCTTTGAGGAGCTGGCTGTTGATGATATTCCGGAGATCCCGGACGATCCCGCAGAGTTTGCTGCCATGCAGCGGACAGAAATCCCGATACAGCCTGCGGCTCCGGTCCAGACGATCCAGCAGCCGGTGGTACAGCCGGTGCAGGTGGTACAGGTTCCCGCTCCCGCTTCCAGCGGCGAAACGGAACGGCTGCTGAGCGAGCTGCTGAGCAAGTTCAGCTACGAGAGCATGATGCAGGAGATCCGCCGCTCGGTCCGGGAGGAAATGGGCAAAGAAGCCGAAGCCGCTCGTCCCGCAGTTCCCGTGGAGCCTGCCGTTTCCACGGTATCCGCCGTTCCTGCGGAGCCTGCCGTATCGG
>CALFPO010000028.1 GCA_937919165.1 uncultured Bacillota bacterium
GATCGTGTTGCTATTGGCGTTACATTGCCATGTGGACAATGCTACCAGTGTAAATCTGGCAACGAACAAAACTGTGAACACTTCAATCACAGTAGTCCAATCAAAGGACTTCCTTATATAGGAATGGGTGGATTGTGTTCACATTATGTTGCAAATCAGAGAAACATATTTAAATTCGACAACATCTCATCAGAGGAGGCGACAATTACCGAACCTATCTCATGTGTTTCAAGAAGCGTCAAGACCGCAGACATAAGACTGGGTGATGTGGTTGTTGTCATCGGATGTGGTATAATGGGTTTACTTCATGTGACACTTGCCGTTAACAGAGGAGCTACGGTAATCGTGTCCGATACCAATGAAGAAAGAACCGCTTTAGCTCTTAAGTTAGGAGCTAAATATAGAGTTAATCCTGTAAAGGAAAACCTTGTTGAGAAGGTTAAAGAGTACACAGGAGGAATTAAGGCACAGGTCGTATTCGACACCACGCCAATTGCTGCTGTAGTTAAGGATGCAATGGCTTGCTTAGCAAACAATGGCAGACTTGTACTCTATAGCTCATTCTATCCAGATGTTCCAATTGAATTCAGCCCAGACTGGCTGCATAAGTCAGCTGTAAAGATCATGGGAACCGCAAACTCAAACACTAGAGACTTCATGACGGCAACACGTCTATTGTCTCAGGGTATCATTGATGCTAAACCATTCGTCAGTGAAGTATATCCTGTCGAACAGGTTAAGGAAGCGTTCGAGTCGGCAATCAAAGGTGACAAGTACAGGGTTGTAGTTACATTTGATTAAAAACTAGAAGGCGTAAAGTATGGCACAGAAAACAAACAAATTTCTTTATCTCGACATCGCTGAGAAGATCGTTCAAGATTATAAGGATGAGCCGTACTTTACGCCTTTAAAAGGTGAAAGAGAGCTTTGTGATCAGTACAAATGTTCACGTCCTACCATAAGGAAAGCTGTAGAAATATTAGAGAAACAGAAGAAGGTACTGAGGGTTCCTGGAAAGGGATCGGTTTATGTCGGCAGAGAATCGTACGTTCAGTCAGCCGGCAAAGACACTCAAGTATCTTTTTTCAATAACGCCATCATGCGTGGCAACTATGTAAGCAACAAGGTATTGTTCCAGAATGTGATCCTTGCGGACTATGACATCTCATTGAAGCTTAACATCAAGAGAAACAGCGAAGTGTTCAGTCTTCAGCGTCTGAGAAAGATCAATGGCGATATCTGTTCTTTAGAGAGCTCATATATTCCATTCCATCTATGCAAAGATCTGATCAACCTGGATTTTGGTGTTGATCCTCTTCATAACAATCTATATAAATATGGAATAAAGATCGCTCACGCCAAGAGAATTCTGGAAATAGTAAGCGCAAGCGAGTATGATGCCCTGCATCTTGAGATCAAGGCTGGCGATCCTGTAGCGATGATCCAGTCAACCTGCTACGATGAAAACGAAAACATCATCGAATACGTGTTGGCAAAGGTTCCGGCACATAAACTGCGTGTCGAGATAGATACAGAAAACTCATACTTTGTCTATCCAGATTAAGCATAGAATATGATATTTCATTTACAGTTCTGCACATGCAGAACTTTTTTGTTGAACGCATATAATATAATGATGATGGAGGACTAATATATGAAATACGTTCTAGATGAAGTGCTTGATGTCAACATCAATGGTGATATGCAGAATATCCATATCCGTTCTAATGCTCCTGAAAAGGATGTGGTGCTGTTTGTGCATGGAGGACCTGGCGTTCCTGACCGTAGCTGGGTAATGCCTAAACAAAGCAAGTACCTTGCCGATAAGTGCGTAATGGTCTGTTGGGATCAGCGCATGTCAGGCAAAAGCTATAATTCAAAGAATACAGGCAACCATATGACCATCGATATGATGGTCGAAGATATGCATGGCCTGGTTGAATATCTGAAGAAACGCTTCAACAAGGAACAGATCATATTTGTCGGACATTCATGGGGTTCGATCCTTGGTGTTCTCTATCTGCAGAAATATGCCGATACCATCAAGTCGTATGTGGGCATGGGACAGTTCGTCAATGGGCCATTGAACGAAAAGATGTCATACGACTTCGTAATGGATTATGCCAAGGAACATAACGACACCAAGGCAATCAAGGATCTCGAAAGAATTGGAGCACCGGTTGATGGAAGATATAAGGGCGGCATTCCTGATCTGAACATCCAGAGAGACTATATGACCAAATACGGAGGAGGTTGCTACAAGGAAAAGGAAAGCATCCTCAAATCGGTGGTTATGCCGTTTGTGACATCTGGAGAATATTCCATAATCAAGGATTTCATCAAATACTACAAGGGTTGCTACTTCTGCCTGAATGAACTATGGGATCAGGTAGTAGCTCTCAAATATGATGAAACAGTAAAGGAGCTCAATACCAACGTATATCTGTTCCAGGGCGATCATGACATGAACACCCCAACCGTACTGGCCAAGAAATGGTTTGATGAACTGAAAGCTCCATATAAGGAATATGTAGCCTTTGCGGAATCGGCACATTCGCCAATCAAGGAAGAGCCAGAACTTTGGGCAAAGAATCTTATTGAAAAAGTTTTAGACAAATAACAAAAGGAAAAGAATATGAAGAAGATTTTGAATATACTGCTGATAATGATGATGCTTATGACGATGGCTGGTTGCGGAAACAAGAACGAAGATGAGCCGATTGTCGAAGAAGCACCTATAGAGCAGAATGTTGAAGAAAACGTAGAGAAAGAGAATTTGCCCGGTGGATGGGCAGAGGTAACAGACAAAACCATAACTGATGAACTTAAAGACATCTTCAGCAAGGCACTTGAAGGTCTCATGGGTGCATCTTATGAACCTCTAGAGCTTGTGGCAACCCAGGTTGTTGCGGGCACAAACTATAGATTCCTGGCAAAAGGCACCAAGACCACCAATCCAGTGACAAACGGAACCTATTATGTAGAAGTATATAAGGATCTATCTGGCAACGTATCGCTGCTGAATATCGAGACAATCGAAGAGAAGCAGGAAGAAGATAAGCAAGTAGCAGAAGACACCCAGGATGTGACAAAGATGTATTTCTGGGCAGTGTTCTATGATGAGAATGATAACGAGCTTCAAAGAGAAGCATTGCTTTATGGAACCACGCCTGTATATAAAGGAGAACTACCTGACGGCTTTGTTGAATGGACATACAAGAAGACTGGAGAAGATGTAGGGGACCTGTCGCCTATCAAAGGAAACACCTACTACAAGGCTGTGTGTGAGCATAAGGCAAGCCCAAGAATCGTATACAGGAACCACAACACCAATAATAGTACAATAGCCTATATGCTGGATTTCTTCGAAGACGAAGAAGAATACCTTGTAGAATTCTTTGATATCGCGGAAGATAATACATGCGAGTTTATGGCAGTTTTCCCTGCACCAGCATCGCTTGTAGGTTCAGGCAACAAAGGAAAGTACTATTACTACGACAACGATGCAAATGAATTTTCAGAGTGTGGAGACATCAGCCCTTATAAGTTTGGCAGCGAAATTAATGGCATTCTGATAACATCCAACACCATTGGACCAAACGAATCTACGAACGCCTATATCATTCCGCATAACGCCGACGGCAATCTGGTTGTTACATTCAAGAATACTGAAGATGGAGATCTAATTGCCTATACGATAAACGGCAACACCATAACATTCACGTTGAAAGGCACAGATCTATTAGCGAAGGATGTTACAGTCGGAATATCTGTAGAAGGCCACGATGATATCAGCGAAGAGATAACGATAAAAGGAAACATTAACTAGGGTCGGTTAAAAGACGTACAGCACAAAACTCGAAGATTTGTCTTCGAGTTTTTACATCCTGCAACCGATTATATATTGTTTATATTTTTATAATGCTTTAGAATTTCTATCGCAGCATCCCTTTTAATAAGAATGTCTGCATATTTTCATCATCAAGACTTATGGTCTTGTCGGAGGTACTTATGAATGGTGTTTCTAAAAACAGAAAATCGCTAATCATCTTCTTTACTGTTGTGACAATCCTTTCGGCAATTGCTGAACTGCTGATATGCAGATATCAGAACATGATGGCATATCCATTACTGATGTGGATGCCTGCCGTATCGGCACTTGCTGCCTCGATTTATCTGATCAGAAATTCAGGAAAGCCATTTTCTATCAAAGAGCTTTTCAGAAAGATGGGATTCAACTTCTGTAATCCATTATATATAATTGAGGGAATTCTGCTTCCGCTTATATACCTGATCATACCGTATATTGTCTATTGGAGAATGTATCCAGAGAACTATGCCTATGCTGGGGTACCGTTGAAGCTTGTACTGTCTGATTGCCTCCCAGTAGCGATAATAGGCATATTTATGGGACTTATTACGGCTACAGGTGAAGAGATTGGGTGGCGTGGCTATCTGTATCCAGCCTTAAAGGAAGAATTCGGAACTGAAAAGGCTTTGCTTATGGGCGGATTATATTGGTGCCTGTGGCATTTTCCGCTCATCATCTGGGGCAATTATGCAGAAGGAGTCTCGCTTTTCTATGCGCTTATAGCCTTTGTGCTATGTATCTTCCCAATTGGAGTGATATGCGGAATATTGAGGGAAAGAAGCGGAAGCATGTGGCCATGCGCCTTCCTGCACGCAGCTCACAATGATTTTGATCAGACAATCTTTGGTGTCGTAACACGTGGAGAGCTCAAGCCATATTATGCTGGAGAGACTGGAATCATCACCATCATATGCGTCTGGATAATTGCAGCATTGATGTATATCGGATACAGAAAAAGATCGAAATAAGAAATAGGAGATATTGTGAATGAAAGGCCCATCGTAAATGAACTAGTAAGATAAAAGTAGACAAATTAAAAAATCTACTTTTTCTTTTATCAT
>CALFPO010000029.1 GCA_937919165.1 uncultured Bacillota bacterium
TCCAGCAATGGTTAAGTGTCCTGCTTGCGGTGAATACAAATTAGCTCATCGTACATGCCCTAGCTGTGGTGCAAAATAGTTAGATTCTCAAGCTAGATACCGCTGAATAGCGGTTTTTTTATGCCGAAAAGAAGAAAAACGCAGAAAAATGCGTTTTTTTCTTTACATTGTCCTTCATTTTTAACATAATAGTGGTAGATAGTGGCGTAAAGTGGAGGAAAGTGGTAGATGTTCATAGGTGAATATCAGCATAATTTGGACTCCAAAGGAAGGATAATCATACCTTCCAGATTTCGCGATGAGCTAAATGCCAACTTCATTCTGACCAGAGGACTTGATGGATGTCTTACCATCTATTCTTTGGAACAGTGGAACAAGATGTTCGAGGAGCTGAATAAGCTGCCTACAACCAAGAAGGCTGCAAGACAGTATGTCAGAATGCTGACATCGACCGCTACCGAATGTACCTTGGATAACCAGGGCAGAATACAGATTCCGTCTTTTCTATCCAAACCAGTGAACATCATCAAAGACTGCATCATCATCGGTGCCAATGACCATATCGAAATCTGGGATAAGGATACTTGGGACAGCTACTATCTGGATGCTTCCGATAATTTTGAGGAAGTGGCTGAGAACCTGAGCGAGCTGATCAACAATGACTAAGCATATAAGCGTCATGCCTAATGAATGTCTGGAACTTCTGGATGTGAAGGAAGATGGCATATATGTCGATGGAACATTGGGAAGAGGCGGACATGCCAAGCTTATTCTTCAGAAACTGAAGAAAGGCAAGCTGTACTGCTTCGACCTTGATGAAGAGGCAATAAGGGAATCCAAGGAGAATCTGAAAGACTACAGCAATGTCGTCTATATTCATGACAACTTCATGAATATGGGCAAATATGTCGATAAGGTTGATGGCATCCTGCTTGATCTGGGCGTTTCATCGCCACAGTTCGATGAAGCCGACAGGGGATTCTCATACCGTTACAATGGTCCGCTTGATATGCGTATGAACAAGGATGACAGTCTCAGCGCCTATGATGTCGTAAACACCTATGAGGAAAAAAGATTGGCAGATGTCTTCTTCCGCTATGGTGAAGAAAAGTTCTCAAGACAGATTGCCAGAAAGATCGTTGAGGCAAGGCAAACAAAGCCAATCGAGACGACACTAGAACTGGTAGATGTCATAAAGAGTGCTTTGCCGGCAAAGGTTCTGAACAAGAAAGGCCATCCGGCCAAGCAGTGCTTCCAGGCGTTGAGGATTGAGGTCAATCATGAGCTCGATTCCTTGAAGAGTTTCCTTGATGGCTTCGATGAGATCCTGAATGTGAAAGGAAGGGTGGTCATCATTACTTTCCATTCTCTGGAAGATAGGCTGGTCAAGCAGCATTTCAAGATGATCAGCACTGTTGAAGATAACAAACGGATTGCCTTGAGACCGGAAGATGTCAAGAAGGCTGACTATAGACTTCTGAATCATGGCGTAAAAGCCAGCGATGAGGAACTGGAAGAGAATCACAGAGCGAAAAGCGCAATTGTGAGAGGTGTAGAGAAAGTATATGGCAAGAATAGTTAAGAGAAAAAGAAGAAAAGTAAGACTGATCGGTTTAGCATCATTGCTTTTCATCACTTCTGCCTTGGCTCTTCTTGTCACTTCATTGATGGTCAAGACAAGGAATGCCTCATTGACAATGAAGATTCAGGCTATGAATGAGGAACTTGAAGCTTTAAAGGCTGAGAATACGACTTTGAATTTTGATATCCAGAATCTGGAGAATAAGGAAAGGGTATATGTGATAGCCCAAAGCGCCAATATGATCCAGAATCAGGACAACATCATAACTCTGCAGGGAGAATAGAAACATGAAACGAAGCAATAATAGACTTCGTTTCCTTTACATAGTGATGTTGACATTCGCGATGATAGTGATTGTCAACGTCTTTTTTGTAACTGTAGGACATATCCATATCCGTTCCAATACTTCGCTTGATGACTATGTCAATTCGGTATCAAATGTCGAAGAGACGATCTTTGCCTCAAGAGGAATAATCTATAGCGGAGATAATATGGTCATTGCCCAGGATGTCAAGACCTATGACATCATCTGCTACCTGGACAAGAACAGACTGTCCAACGGCAACAATGTAGCTTATGTCGATGATCCTAGCTTCACGGCTAAGGCCTTGGCTCCGATATTGGGCATGGAAGAGATCGATATCTATGACATGCTGACATCAAGCCCTGGCTTGTATCAGACCGAGCTTGGCAGCAAAGGAAGGAATTTGAGCGAGGAGCAGGTCAAGCAGATCAAGGCCATTGAAGGGCTTCATGGCATCGATTTCCGCAATTCATATATGCGCTACTATCCTTTAGGGGATAGCTATGCTTCATATATCGTGGGCTTCGCTCAATCCGATGATACCGGCAAGCTGATAGGCAAGATGGGTGTTGAGTCATACTATAACGAAGAGCTGTCTGGCGTTGATGGCTATCACACCTATCAGCAGGACAAGAATGGCTATGTCTTGCCAGGAATGTACGAATACACTGAACCAGCCAAGAATGGCTATGACATATATCTGACGATCGATACGGCCATCCAGGATGCCTTGAACAGCTGCCTGATGAAGACAATCGAGTCTAAGAACGCCTCTAGGGCCTGGGGAGCGGTAGTGGAGATAAAGAGCGGCAAGATCTTGGCTTGGGGCCAATGTCCTAGCTTTGATCCTAATGTTCTGGATATCGAAGACTACAACAACTATGGAGCGCAGCTGGCCTATGAGCCTGGTTCGGTCATGAAGTCGGTCATCTATGCGGCTGCCATGGACTTGGGCGTATATGATGGCGAAGCAATCTTCGATTCATCTCCATACTGCTATACCGATGACACCACCAGAACCTATTCTGGCGATCAGCTTGGCTGCATCTACAATGTCAGCAAACTTGATTGGGGCAACATTCCACTTGATTATGGTCTGATCTATTCAAGCAATGTCGCAACCGCTACGCTTTTAAGCAAGTATGTCGGCATCAGCAACTACAAGAACTATCTGGATAGATTCCATCTCTATCAGAAGGTAAATACCGATAGCCTTTCCGAGATTCCAGGCTATACCAACTATGGACTTTCGCCTGTTGACGATATTACGGCTACCTATGGACAGGGTTCATCTTTGACGATGCTGCAGCTTCTGCAGGCTTATACCGCCATCTTCGGAAACGGAGAGATGGTCAAGCCATACTACATCGACAGGATTGTCGATCCTAACACCAATACTGCCATCTATCAGGGCACAAGAAAGGTTGTGTCGACACCTATAAGCGAAGATACAGCCAGAAATATGCAGGCATTGCTCAGAAGGGTGGTATCTGATCCAGAGGGCACTTGCCGTCACTATGAGGCCAACAGCGTTTCTGTCATGGGCAAGACCGGCACAAGCGAAATTCCGGTTGATGGCGGCTATTCTGAAAATGAGGATATCATTTCCTGCATGCTGGGATTCCCGGCTGAGGACCCTCAGTATATGCTCTACTATGCCTACATTTCAGCTGAGAATGTCTACTACAACTATGACATCAAACCGGTTCCTGAACTGATCGACAGAATCGCCTTGCTGGAAGGTTTGGCACTAGGCGAAAGCGAAGATACTCAAGCTGGAAGCATAACTAAATATGAGATGCCTAACGTTCTGAACATGAGCTATGACAAGGCATATGAAGTTCTGGCAAATAATGATTATGACATCATCAGAATCAATGATGGAAGCAAGGTAATCAAGCAATATCCAGAAGCTTTGGATGAAACCTATACTGGAGAGAAGGTCTTCATACTATGCGATGGTTCAAGCATATCTTTGCCTGATTTTGAGGGCTGGACCAGAAAAGAGATCATCAGCTACTGGAGCACTTCAGGACTTCCGATAACCATCGAGGGCTATGGGGTTGCCTATGAGCAGTCTCCTTCGCCTGATACCATTGTGGGCGATCAGGAAATCATCGTGAAGATGAGGGAAATCAACCATCAGGAAAAGCCTGAAGAAGTTTTACAAGAAAATGAAGAATAGGATATAATCATTTGGTATGAATATTGCGATTTGTCTTGTCGGATTTGCTGTATCGTTTGGGTTGCTGGTAGCTACAATGCCTGTTTTCATCAAAGCACTCAAGAGACACAATATCTCGCAGACAGTATCGGAATATGCAATAGAAGAATATAAGCAGAAAGAGAAGACTCCAATCATGGGCGGTCTTCTTTTTGTTGTCATACCGGTATTGGTTACGCTGGTCTTGAACATCAACAACCTTGGCGACAAGAAGATGCTGTTTGCCATGCTGTCATATGTCCTTTATTGTTCGGTAGGCTTCATCGATGATTATATCGTCATCATCAAGCACGACAATGAAGGCCTTTCGCCAAGAATCAGGCTGATCATGGAATTTGTATATACCGTGATTCTTTATCTGCTGTTCAATGATGTCATCGAGACCAAGATCACCATTCCGTTCGCCAATATCGGCATCCAGATCATGCCTATCATCTTTGTAGGTTTCATGGCTCTTCTGTATATGGCCGAAGCCAATGCTGTCAACTTTACCGATGGCATGGATGGACTTTGCGCAGGTGTTTCCTTTATTGCGCTTATTGCCTTTGTGATTATCAGCTA
>CALFPO010000030.1 GCA_937919165.1 uncultured Bacillota bacterium
ATCAAACAGAGCTGACATAAGAAGCAGGTTTTGCAGTTCAGGCAAGGCTTGTCCCCATTGCCATTTGTATATGGCTTGAGGTGTCGTGAATCCCATGATATTTTGAAGATCCTTCACGCTCATGCCGGCCTGTTCACGCAGATATTTGATGTTTATGCCGGTTTTGACTATGTCAACAACCGGAAATGTAAAGTTGCTCATTTTACAATCCTCCAAAAAACTTTCGTTTTTTTCTCTTATCTATATGTTTTTGCAAAGATATGGAGGATATCTAATACAAACTTTACATATAGATAATATACTATGCCTTTAGTGGATTGTGCTCATTGCTTTTTCCCTTTCCTCCCTTGCGCTATTTAGAATTTGATTGTTGTATTCAGCTGTGTATTTCCTGGCATTGATGCAGTGTATCCTTGCCGGTATCACCCATTTTGTGACACAAGAATCGCAGCACCTTTGTATCATATCCGCCATTTCCGGATTGTAGATAGGATCAAGGTTGTTGCCCCATCCTTCAAAGCTTTTTCCACATATGCTGCATGTGTTCGTCATCACAAGCTTCCTTTTGTCATAGCAGACAAAGTTGCCTGCTTCAATAGCCTTGACTGTCCTGCAGATATCATGGATGGTCATTGTTTTTGTGAGCCTTTCATAAGCCTCCTTGCATCCATCGTGTATTTGCTTTGCCTCAAGCAGATTGTAGAGATTGTTGGCTTCCATGAACTCAAGCAGATTGGTATGCTCATAATAGGCGATCGCATCAGTCAGATAACACCACACCATCCATTCGTCAGGAGCATCGTTGGCGCTGCCGTCATCGAATACATAGTCGATGATATTGCCGTTGAAATCAGCCTTAACGATGTAGCGATTTCCAGAAGTTGCGTTGGATTTGCCGTCATAGGTTTTGCTTAAAACCCTGATTTTGATGTTGTTTTCCATTATGTTTTCCTCCCTTTGATCTTTAGGGATTTTTCCCAAACATAACTAATATAGCATTATCATTTGGTGTCATCATTAAACCATCGGTTTAATAAGATAGAAAAACTCTTGAATGCCATCAAGAGTTAATCCTTCTAGAATATGTCCTCCATTGTTCAGACATTAGCACCTTCTCATCTCTAAGGGTTGCTGTACGATCATCGAGCCTGTCTCTAGCGTACTCTCTATGGTTATTACAATATATTGCTTATAAATTTATGTGTCAATCTTTATTTGATCGTGACAAACCATCTGTCATCATCTGACCTGCTTATCGACATCATGACATTCTCTGCGTTTTCGTATACATCCTTAGGAACAGTAAAGGTACGGACATTGTCTCCCTCACTTGTTGGAACCAAGAATTGCCCGAATTCATCGCCATCAGGCGGAATGAAGGCCATCACTTCATAGAGTTCTGGAGCCTTGAAGCTGACGGTCACGACATAGTCTCCGTTGCTGTCGTTTCCGATGACGACTTCCTTGAGCTCAAAGGCATGGATCTTGTTGTAGTATTCCTCATCAAAGGCAATCACTACGCCATCATCAAGGAAAGTATAGCGATGATCGGAATTGTTCAGTACGCCATAGTTTTCATAATCCAGCAGGTTGCATAGATTGAACTGGTAGTTGCCTTCGGCAGTGATGCCGTATTGGCTATAGTCCAGTAGAGCCTTGCAGTACTTGTACTGGGCTTTGAAGAAAGCCATGCTTCTGGTCATGCCGTCATTGAGGCTGCGCAGATAGGTATAGTAGAAATAATAGAAATTGGCCTTGGCCATATCTTCAACAGAGACATCATTCCTTACGCCATTGTTGGAGATGATGTGCGAAGCCGAGAAGACACCGACGGCCTTGCCGTTAAGAGCTGTAGCAGTCAGGTTATTCTTCATGTCCTCTCCGCCATTGCAGGTCCATAGGTCAAGGTAGTAGCAGTTGTCTGAAAGGATCTTATTGATGTTGTCTGAATTCAGGACAGATTTTCTATTCTCCTGGTCATTCTCGAAATAGCATAGGTCGATATTATCTTTCTGGCCATGGCTATTTATGATCATTTCAACTGGGCCATTTCCGTTGACCATCTTAAGACTATCATGATCGAAAGAACCTGAAGTCTCATTCCTTACCGGATACTCTCCCAATGTATTTCCATATAATGAATAGTCGTCATCATACAGCATGAATTCCTCATGCATCCTATCAAGGAAGATGCCGAAGTCATCCTTATGTTCACTTTCCGCAAAGATAGGATTGGAGAAGTTCACAAGATGCAGCTTCTTGCTGCCGTTCTCATTCACGAAACCATTGTATTTCTTGAAGAAGTCCTTGAATTCATTCTTGCCTAATGGCAGTCTTGCGACTGGCCATTGAGGCACCAGATCAACATCAAGTCCTTCGTTGAAATGTCTATATGCCGAATAATGATCGCATATTATGTTGGCGTCATTGTTCAGATTCTGATAGAAATAGTCGCTATAGAAGAATCCCATCTCATCAACGGAATTGACGATATCTACTGCATAGTCAACGCTGAATGGAGGAAGCAGTTCTCTATTGCCCATGATCTGGATGCCGGCTATCTTACCGCCTCTATTCCAGTGTTCATCCTTCAGCATATTATAGATATCCTTGGCATCATTCTTGCCTGCACAGTCAAGAAGCACAGGATATGAATCGATGATTGTCGTACTGTATTCTTCAATAGCCTCTATATCATCCAAGCTCAATTTCGATGAATCATATAGGACATAGGTATGTTTGAATGAATCATAATAGGCATCTCTTAGTTCATTGGCATCTTCCTGCCTATTGTTTCTTTCCAATACTCTGGCAATGAACTCGACTGGCTGCATGACTTTTGCGCCATTGGCATTTATATGGTTTGTCTCCTTAAGCAGATCCTTGATCTCCTGTTCAGTTATGTCATAGTCGATGCTTTGAGCTATCGCATAGATGCCCAAGGTAAATGGCATAGTCCAGCTTAATCCGCCATCCCGCTCCCAATAGACATATTCGTTCTTATCTCCAAGCGAGGTCCTGGAATCGCTAGGAACGGCGGTCACACAGTTGCCATTGTCAAACAAAGGCTTGAAGTTTTCGGGATTGTTTCGATCAGCGAAATCATCGAAATAGCCGCCTGCATTCTCCCCGCACCATAAGACCATAATGTCCTCATCGTTGCATCTTTTGACGGCATCCATGATCTCATCGTAGTATGGTTCATCATGTCGCGGATTATTGGAGAAACCGACCATCCTGATCTTTTCTCCCTCAGGAAGCTTTCTGTTGTCTTCGATCAGCTCATCAAGACAGGTCACCCAATTCTTCTGCTGATCATCAACCCATGAAACATATGAATAGAAATACAGACTGATGTCTGGCGCCGTACCGATGTTCTTGCCTGCCAATAGCGACGATGTCGCAGCGCCATGCATGGTTCCATCAGTATTGGCATTATTTGTATACTTAACAACAGCATCCTTGATCTCATCAGAAAAAGGCTCAATCAAAGGCTGATCGCAATATGCCACATTGACGCCCTTGCCCGTATATCCCAGTTCATGAAGCACCTCTACGCCCAGGCCTGGATCTATTCCCCACCTGGTTTTGGCATCAAGGTATTCGATTGCCGAAACATTGGATTCTGTGTCGCTATTCTCTACGACAGGATTCTCTTCAACTGTTTCGTCTTTTTCGATCGGTTCAGTCTTGCTGTCGTTGCTGCAACCAAATAATGTAAGCAGCATCAGCAATACTACCATAAGCGTCAATTGTCTTTTCATGCGCATATATCTCCCAATACTCTTATTATATAATTATGAAACAAAGGCAGGATTCATGATGAAAGAAAAAGAATACCAGATACGCAATTTCATTGGCCTAGGAAAGGTAGCCAAGATACTTCTTTTCGGTTCTCTGGGTGTGACATTGATGCTTGTTGTGCTTGGCACAGCATTCATGCTGAATAGAGGCACAGCCAAATCCGAGAAGTTCGATGCTTTATTCTCTGAAAAGGAAACGTATTCATATATCGATGTAGTCGCTGCCAGCGATTGGGTATATGAATACAAATACAATGACACCAAGATGACCTTCTATGTTGTCGAGGATACCGATGGATATCTTAGTTTCGCTACCATCAGCGACAAAGATATGGCCAATATGCATGCCCAGCAGCTCTACTGGAATGATGAGACAGGCACTCCACCTGAACCATATCGCATCTATGGCATTGCCTGGCCACTAGATTCCAGCGAAAGAACCTATCTAGAGCTGTACAACGCAACAGATCTCGAATCACTTGAAGATTTTGAAGATTGGTTCGGTGTCATGTATCTAGACTGCGGCTATAACCCTCTGGAAGAGACTGGCTGGCTATTCTTTCTCATAGCGCTCTTTACCGGCCTATTCTTTATGATCATGTTCATATGTCTTGCCCCACAGCTTATCAAGGCCAGAAAGTCCATCAAGATCCTGAAAGATGAAAACCTGATAGATGAAGCCTATGAAGAATTGAGTTCAACATCTGCCATTGGTCCATGTGTCATAGGCAAGCGCTTCTTCTTTGTCAGAAACAAAGGAGTTGCTGTACCTATGGAAAAGATTAAGGACTGCATAGCCTATACAAAATCTATGCGAATCGTCATTGAGCCATTGGGTGAAGTGATTGTTGAGAATCTAAAAGATGGAGAGCTTGATCAGATAATTGAAGCTCTGCCATTTGAAAGCGAAACGATCGAAATCGAACAATAATAAAGCGGCATTTGATGCCGCTTTTGTTTCATATCAGCAGACCTGATCCACCTCTACCACAATATTGTCCTGGATAATCTTCCAGCTCTTGTATCTGTCAAGGTCATCCTTGATGAGCTTGATGCATAATCCAATGACGGCTATATCATCGGTAACGCCCAAGCCTGGAATGAAGTCAGGAATGAGATCAAAAGGATTGGAGATATAAAGTATTGTCGCCACCAAGGCAATGATGGTCTTGGTTGGAATCTCGGTATACTTCTTATTGAAGTAATCCTTGATCATGCTTACAAGAATCGGGAACTCTTTTACTCCATCATTAAGCTTCTCAACGAATCTCTCCTTATGCTTGAGCGATTCCATGAGTTCCTTAACCTTTTCCGGGTTCTTGATGTATTCCTCTGCTGTACTGTATAGGCCTTTAAGGGCCTTTTCTATTCTGTCTAGATCGATTGCCATTCTATTTCTCCTTTATCAGTGATTTCATATATTCTCTAAGCTTCTCGTCTTCGCAATAGACGAAGCAGCCCTTCTGCCCTCTTGTAAGCAAGACCTTATAGGTATTCTTGATCAAGGTCTCAGCCAGCTTATCTTCGGCATTCCTGATTCCGCTGGTCTTGTCATCCTTGGAGATCTTCTTCTTGTCGGTCATGACTTTTCCATCATAGTAGAGATCCTTGCCGATGATGACACCCACATAGTCGAACTCCATGCCCTGAACGGTATGTATGCATCCTACTTCTTCAAATGATGATGGGTTGACCGCATAGTAGGAGTCGTTCTCCATGTTCCATCTGGCCTTGAAGTCTCCGATTTCAATATCCCAATCGCTGCGCTTGTTCTTGACGTTCCAGTCGTAGCAGTATCCAGCCACAAGTCTAGCCTTGTTGTCTGAATTCTTCTTTCTTAGTTCCTCTTTGAGGATACCGGGATCATCAAAGACCCTGAAGTCGAATTCTTCGCTGTTGATTGTCTTGTTGGCGGTTGCTCTTATTCCCAACATATTGTCGATGAAGGAAAGATAGCCGTCTGATCCATTGCAGCGGAACTGTGAAGTCAGTTCATATGGCCTATCGAAGTCAATTACGGCACCCTGTCTTTTGGCTTCATCGATGATGCTGGAGATGCCATAGCAGTCCTTTGTCGTTATTCTCTGATCTTCATCAATGAAAAAGACCGCTACCTTGGAAGCTCTTATCGCATCGCTGAGGCAATCATCGCCCTTGTACATGTACGGCTTCTTCTGGAGCCTATGTGCTTCATCGAATAGTCCGACATCGATCGAATCCTTTGGCGCATACGCAAGGCTATGCGGAGATCTGATGGCCATCTTGAGATTGATGGCCTTCTTGGCATTTCCATCGCTAAGCAGATATGTATAGCAGTTTCTTGGTGCGGCATTCTTTGTGATGTATGAGGCATTGAGACCCATCTTGCATATGGCATTAGCCAATACGTTTATGGCCAATACCGATTTGCCTGTACCTGGACCGCCTGATATCACCATCACATGCTTCTTGCTGTCGTTGAAGGCATTGTGGATTGTCCTCATGATCATGTCATAGGCTACAACCTGCTCATCGATCATCTGGAATTCTTCATTTCCACACAACATGGAATCAATGGAATCCTGCAATGATTTCTGAGGCTTGATGCGTCCATAGTCTATCTTGTAGAGTAGCTGTCCATCGCTTGCCTTGGCGTTTGTGTACTGGCTTATGAAGTTCCTTAGCTTCAGCACATCCTTCTGCAGGAAAACAGGGGCCTCGCTTGTCCAATCGCTGTAGATTCTATCCTCTATCACATTCCTATATGATTCATTCAGGTTATGGAGATAGGCGCATGGATGAAGATTGCCTTCATCTATATCTACCTCATCGCAATAGTTAGATATGAGCTTCTTGTATGAATAGGCCTGATAGGATGGATGAGCAGTAGGCATGTGCGACCTGAGGTCGGACATGATACTGTGCTCATAGATATCGTCAATCTTCTTGACCATTGCCCATTGCTTAAGCTCGACAATCACGATGTTGTCCTCATCGTTTCTGTCCTTGCCCAGAATCATGAAATCTACTCTCTTTGAAGTCTGAGGAATGTTGTACTCTATGGCTACATTGCAATCCTTGGCTATCTCATCGCAATCCAAAACATCCTTCATGAAATGCAGGCTGTTGTTCCAGGAATTGATTTCGCTCAAGGTTCCGCCGCCTAGATGATTGTGTCTCAAAGATTCGATTATCTCATCGGTTATCTGATTGTAGATTACCGCTTCCTTGAACTTCTCGATGGTGTTTTCGTATACTATCATTCTTTGTTTCCTATAGCTGTATTATCTCATAGTAATAGCCAATAGTTTGTCATATATTATGTACATTATGCATCAGCAGTTTCCGTTTTCTTTCATGATAGAATATGGATAATAGATCGCATGGAAGGTATCAATATGAAAACAATGTATAGGAAGATTTGTTTGCTTATCTTGTCTCTATTCTTATGTTCTGGTTTTGCTTATGCCTATGCCGGCAATATACATGCTGAAATCACCAAATGCCGCAAGTAAGTCATCCGAATCAAATAGCGGACCAGAAACCGGGAGATGGTTTACATGATCCTTATCAACATCAACAACCGAACGCGAGAGC
>CALFPO010000031.1 GCA_937919165.1 uncultured Bacillota bacterium
TGCTTTCTCAAATACTTCCATTGGCTGCTGGCCTGTCTTCTTTTCTACGATATCGAATGCATTATATAGGATGTTCTGAGCAACACCTTTCTTACCATCTAACATGATCTTGTTGATTAAACGTGTCACAAGCTTTGAGTTATAGATAGGATCAACTAATACATCTCGTTTCGCAATATGTCCTTTTCTTGGCATTTTTAATCTCCTTTCATGTTTTACTTGGTACGCTTAGCACCGTATAGTGAGCGGCCTTGCTTTCTTCCTTCAACACCGGCACAGTCCAGACATCCTCTGATGATGTGGTAACGAACACCTGGTAAGTCCTTTACACGTCCGCCACGAATCATGACAACTGAGTGCTCCTGAAGGTTATGTCCGATACCAGGGATGTAAGCTGTAACTTCCATACCGTTTGACAAACGGACACGCGCATACTTTCTTAAAGCTGAGTTAGGCTTCTTAGGGGTCATAGTACCAACACGGGTACAAACGCCTCTCTTCTGTGGAGAAGCTAGGTCAATGGAACGGTTCTTGATAGAGTTGAAACCCTTGTTAAGAGCTGGTGCCTTTGACTTGTAGGTTCTCGCATGTCTGCCTTTTCTAACTAACTGATTAATTGTTGGCATTTATTTATCTCCTTTCTTCTTTAGCACACTTTTACAGGTGTGCCATTCTGTTCACTAATATATAGATCCACAAGGGATCTACATCAGCCATTTAATATTAACAAAAACCCTTACCCAAATCAAGCATTTTTTCACATTTTATGCATGTTTTTGTGTATCACGGATACAGCCGTGCCATAGCCATGATTTTAGGATATTTTAGGCAAGTTAGTCCATTGTTTTGTATACTATTTATATAGGAAAAGAAGGAAAACAATATGTCACAACACGAAATAATCCAAAGACACCCCCTCTTGGCTGAAAATGGGCATCTGATCGAATGCGGATTTGCCAGGAATCTCATTCTGGACTATGATCGCAAGGCCATCAAGGCAGGAAGTACCCGCATCAAGGAATGGGACTACTATCTCATCTATAACGATGAATATGGCGTAGCGCTTACGGTTGACGACAATTCATATATGGCACTTGATTCGATCTCGATCCTTGACTTCAGGGTTCCTTGGGAACATACCAATTCGCCAATGCAGTTCTTCACTATGGGCAAAAGGAATATGCCTTCAAGTTCAGAGGATGGCAATGTCCTGGGCGAAGGAAAGGGATACAGAATCGAGTTTGTCAAAGAGAAGGATAGACGCATTCTGTCATTCCATATGGACAGATTCCTGGATGACAAGCCAATCGATGGAAAGATAACTTTGTCATGTCCAGAAACGGAATCGATGGTTATCGCTACACCGTTTGCGGAAAAGAAAAATCACTTCTACTACAATCAGAAGATCAACTGCATGCCTGCCGAAGGCGTGGTACGCTTTGGCGACAACGAATATGTCTTCAATAAAGAGAATTCCTTTGGTACCCTGGATTGGGGCAGAGGAGTATGGACATACAAGAACACCTGGTATTGGGGTTCGGCATCCGGAATGGTGGATGGGCATCCATTCGGCTTCAACATCGGCTATGGCTTTGGCGATACAAGCGCCGCCAGCGAGAATGTGCTCTTCTGTGACCACAAGGTGCATAAGCTCTCCAAGGTAAGCTTCAACATTCCGTTCAAGAACGGCAAGGAAGACTTCATGTCGCCATGGACCTTCACCAGCGACGATGGCCGCTTTGAGCTTGATTTTGTGCCGGTGATGGATCGTGCCAGCAATACCGACTTCGTGGTTCTGGGTTCAGACCAGCATCAGGTATTCGGCCGTTTCAGCGGAACGGTCGTTCTGGATGATGGAAAAAAGATAGAAATTAAGGATTTCATGGGCTTTGCGGAAAAGGTCATGAACAAGTGGTGATAGATAAGGCTGGAGGATAGGATATGAGTCATGTTTTTCCATATGTCCTGATAAGGGGCAACGATGAACAGTCCATAAAGAGAATCATCAAGGCGATGGACGACATAGAGATGAACGAGATCTGCGTCAGATGCGATGATGATGAGATCTTCTTGAAGGATGCCTGGTGGAAGGCGTTTGATGTCCTGATGGAAGAGGCCGAAAGGCGAGGCATGAAGGTCTGGATCTATGATGAGGCCAAGTGTCCAAGCGGTTTCGCCAATGGCGCATATCAGCAGCTAGATCCGCAACTATGTCGAGAGTCAATCATGTATCGCGTCTTTTCGGTGAAGAAGAGCATCGTGCTTGATGTAGACAGATATATCCATCCATCCGAAAGGAATGCCTTAAGCTATGCTTTCGACAAGCTTTCCAAGAAAGACAGAAGCAATGATGGCGATGAGCTGATATCATTGGTAGCCTTTGAAGGAGAAAGCGAAGAATATAACCCTATCGATCTGACCGGCTTCATCTCCAATGGCAAGCTGATCTGGACCAAACCAAACGATTCGGAATGGAAGGTTGTGATCATCTACAAGAGCCGCATGCTAGGCCAGCTTTCTTCATACATGAATGTCATGGAGAAGGATTCGGTCAAGGTGATGATCGATGAAGTATATGAGAAATTCTATGAAAGATATAAGGACAGATTCGGCAAGTCGATTGCTGGCTTTGTCTATGATTCGCCATGTTTCGGCAATGGCGAAAAGGGCAAGGTCTGCAAGTTCGGCAGCGATTGCGATCTTCCTTGGGGACCATCGCTTGAAGAGGCTCTGGAAGAACAGCTGGGAACGGAATACAGGAACATGCTTCCGTTGCTGTGGTTCGATGACATCGACGAGACAAACCAGGCCAAGATCCGCAATGCCTTCCTGAATACAGCCAGTGCCTTTGTGGAAAGCAATTATCTTGAGCAGCTCAACGTCTGGTGCAACAGCCACAACGTCAAGTTCTTTGGCACTGTAGATGAAAGCGAAGGAACAGGATCTTCATTAGGCAACTATTTCAAGGCTCAGCGCTATGGATCGTTTGCCAGCATGCAGTGCCTTGATAAGCGCGTGATGCCAAAGGATGAGATTTCAAGCAATGACGAATTCGATCATTATGCCTTGGGCAAGCTTTCTTCATCTTTGGCAGCCATCAGCCCATCGATGGATGGCAGAAGCATCATCAAGACCTTCGGCGGCTATGGCGAAGACTGCGGCATCGAACTGCAGAAATACATCTGCAACCACTTCATGGTCAGAGGCAACAACAACATCATGCCGATGAGCTTCACTGATGCCTCATATCCTAGCGGCATATCGCCTGATCTTTATGCTGATGGAAACAATCCTGGCTACTATGCCTTGAATGAATTGGGCAAATATGTGGATAGGATCTGCACGAAGATCTCCGATGGCAAGGCTGATGTCCATGTGGCGGTGCTCTATCATGGCGATGGCGGATGGTGCGGAGCCAATATGCCTATCGAGAAGGTCTGCCGTGTCCTGATGGACAATCAGATCGATTTCCATATCATTCCAAGCGAAGCCTTCACCGACGAGAAGCACTACAGGACCAAGATCTCCAAGACCCTGTCGATAAACGGAAACGAATACAGGATCCTGCTGATACCTTACATGCAGTACATAGACAACGACATGGCGACAGCCATCATGCATATGCAGAAGAACAACATCCAGGCCTTCTTCATCGATGAGATACCGGATGGCACTTCAGATGATGTCAAGCCACCAAAGAACATCAAGCAGATGAAGCCTTTGGCTCTTGAGGATGTAGCCAAGAAATGTGAGAAGTACAAGACCATTACGCTTGCGCCAGCTGATGAGAGCATCAGGGCCATGCGCTACATCGGCAAGCAGGATCTCATCTTCCTGTTCAATGAATCAAGTGTGCCATATACAGGCAAGGTCGTCATTCCATACAAGCAGGCCTACAGATACAATCCATACAGAGACTGCTACGAGAAATTGCCAAGCATCAGGAATGGCCTAGAGATATCCATTGATGCCCATGAGACGCTCATCATCGTATCGGGACGCCATATCAGCAAGCAGACCATGGAACTCAAGGGCCAGAAGCATGAGCTTCATACCTTCGAACGTTCAACCTGTGCGGCTAAGGACTACCCATCATTCTTTGACAGAAAGACCATAAGCCTAGAGAATCCAAGCGAGATAATCAGCAGCGAATTCTCTGGCTACATCAGATACGAGAAGGAAATCAGATATCGTGATGGCAGCCTCTATCTTGAGGTCAGCGACGCCAACGACTGTCTTGAGGTCTTCGTCAACAGAACCTCGCTTGGCATCACCATCGAGAAGCCATTCCGTTATGACCTCACTCCTTATCTCAAGGTGGGCATAAACAATCTGACCATCGATGTCATGACTACCATGATAAGCGAAAACGGACAAGGCAAGCCTTGCGGCATCACTGGCGAAGTCAATCTGTATACTTCCAGCAAGAAGAGAAAGAAAAGTGCTGATAAATAAATAGAAAGAGGAACATTATGAAAAACATCTTAGAAGCCCCATTCATGAAGGAGCTGTGCCGCTGCATATCAAATATGTATCGTCTGGGCTATGACGAAAGAAATGGCGGTAACATCTCATATCTGCTGAAACAAGAAGATCTTGAGGAATATCTTGACCTAAGCAAGGTCGTCAGAGAGATTCCGATGGGCTTTGAAGCCAAGCCTTTGATCGGCAAATACTTTATCGTTACCGCAACAGGCTCATACTTCCGCAATGTCGAGCATGATCCCGAAGACAACCTTGGCATCATCAGAGTCAAGGATGACGGCGTGACAGCTGAGCTGATGTGGGGATATGCCGATGGCGGACAGTTCACCAGCGAGCTTCCTGCCCATCTGATGGCCCATATGGTAAGGCTTGAGAAGGACCCTGAAAGCAGAGTCGTTACCCATTGCCATCCGAACAATATTCTGGCCATGACCTATGTTCTGCCGATCGATGACAAGATATTCACCCGCGAACTATGGCAGATGGAGACCGAATGCATGGTCATCTTCCCTGAAGGCGTCGGTGTGCTTCCTTGGATGCTGTGCGGCACAAATTCCATCGGCGAAGCTACCGCACAGAAGATGGCTGACGACTACCGCATCGTTGTCTGGGCTCAGCATGGCATCTATGGCTGCGGCAAGACCCTTGATGAGGCTTTTGGCTTGATCGAGACAGTCGAAAAAGCGGCCACCATCTACATGATGACCGCAGGCTTCAAGAGAATAAATACCATCACCGACGACAATCTAAGACAGATCGCCAAACGTTATGGCGTAACGCCACGCGAAGGCTTCCTCGAGGACTAAAAAACTGCATTTCTGCAGTCACTCTTCGGTGTAGTAGAATCTGAATATCTTATCCGTCTCGATATGCAGGGAATTGGATATGAAGACAATAGTGTTGAAACATACACTTTTGTTTTTGCGCAGATTGTCCAGCATGCCGTTGGAAAAGCCGTAGTCCTTGACTAATGAATAGGTACTGATGCCCATTTCCTTGATGGTGCTGAAGAAAGGGGTAAAGTCGAATTTCGCATTCCAATTGCCTTTTTCCATAGCTGTACTTTATTCTTCAATGATGATTTCCATGAAATCGCTGATGTCGGTTATGCCGACGATGCTGCAAAGGTCTGCTATGGTCTTGGTGCTAAGATTTCGATTATTTCTTATCGAGCACAGCGTCCCTCTGGATATTCCATGTTTCATGTTTAGCGAGTAGGTAGAAATTCCTTGTTTCTTTATATAGATAAGGAATGGCCGATAAGAAATACAACAATGTGTATTTTTCTTCACAAGTATATTTTCTTATAAATAATAGGAAATTGCACTAACCAAAAATATGGCTATATTTGTGCAAAAAATAATGGACAGACACATAGTATATAATAGATATGATGAAAGAAAATGCATTCAAGCTGGTAAGCAGCTATACGCCTACAGGCGATCAGCCTGAGGCTGTGAAGGAGCTTGTTGAGGGGCTAAATAACGGCAAGCATGAGCAGGTTCTGCTTGGTGCTACAGGCACAGGCAAGACCTTTACCATAGCCAATGTGATAGCCAAGGTCAATAAGCCGACCTTGGTTTTTGCCCATAACAAGACCCTGGCAGGACAGCTCTATAGTGAATTCAAGGCCCTGTTTCCGGAGAATGCGGTCGAGTATTTCATCTCCAATTTCGATTACTATCAGCCTGAAGCCTATATGCCTAAGACCGATACGTATATAGAGAAGAATGCGGTGACAAATGATGAGATAGATATGCTCAGGATGTCGGCCTACAACTCCCTTCTGGAAAGAAGAGATGTCATTGTGGTGGCCTCGGTGGCCTGCATATACGCCGGAAGCAATCCGAAGGACTACAAGGACATGTTCTTCTCATTGAAGGTCGGAGAGATCATCGATCGTCAAGACCTCATCAAGAGGCTCATCGTCATGCAGTATCAGCGTAATGACATGGACAAGCTAAGAGGCACCTTCTCGGTCAAGGGCGATGTCATCGAGATATGCCCGGGACATACCGACAGCTTCATCATCAGGGTGGAGATGTTCGATGACGAGATCGAAAGGATAACGGAGATCGATCCGGTAACCAAGAATGTCCAGAACGGCTATACGGTCTATTCCTTCTTCCCAGCCAGCGGATATGCCAGAAACAAGAGCGACATCGATATCGCCTGCGATGGCATCGAGAAGGAGCTTGAGGAAAGGCTTGCCTACTTCAAGGAAAACAACAAGCCTCTGGAATATGAAAGGCTTGAGCAGCGCTGCCGCTATGACATCGAAGCTCTAAGAGAGATGGGCATGTGTTCAGGCATCGAGAACTATGCCATGCATATAGACCATAGGGTACCGGGCGAAAGGCCATACAACCTCTTCGACTATTTCGGCGATGACTTTTTGATTGTGGTCGATGAAAGCCATGTCTCTCTGCCGCAGATAAGAGGCATGTACAATGGCGACCATGCCCGCAAGCAGACTCTGGTGGACTATGGCTTCAGGTTGCCTAGTGCCTTGGAGAACCGTCCAATGATGTTCGATGAATGGGAGGAGCTCAAGGCTCCAAGGATCTATATGAGCGCCACGCCTGGCGACTATGAGCTTGAAAGATGCGACAAGCCGATTGAGCAGCTGATCAGGCCAACGGGACTTGTCGATCCGCATGTGGAAGTAAGAAGAACCTCAGGCCAGATCGATGATCTGATGGAAGAGATAAGAAAGACGATAGAGAAGGGCGAAAGGACCTTGGTCACGACCTTGACGGTCAAGATGGCTGAGGACCTTAGCGACTATCTCAAGAAACTGGACTTCAAGGTTGCCTATCTGCACCATGAGACAAGCACGCTGGAAAGAAGCCAGATCATCCACGACCTAAGAAGCGGAGAATATGATGTATTGGTCGGCATCAACCTGCTTAGGGAAGGTCTGGACCTTCCGGAAGTATCGCTGATCGCCATTCTAGATGCGGACAAGGAAGGTTTCCTTCGAAGCTCAAGATCGCTTATCCAGACAATCGGACGTGCGGCCAGAAACGCCAACGGACGCGTCATCATGTATGCCGACAAGATCACCGATTCGATGAAGACGGCAATCGATGAGACCAACCGTCGCCGTGGCATTCAGGAGAAGTTCAATGAGGAACATGGCATCGTTCCTAAGACGATCATCAAGGAACTCAATGAAGCGATCCACAGCAAGGAAACCAAAGAGATGCGCAAGAAGTATCTTGCGAAGAATAAGCACAGCAAGGCTGATAAAGAAAGGATGATGGCCTCTATCGAGGCGGAGATGAAACAGGCCGCCAAGCAGCTCAATTTCGAAAGGGCTGCCGAACTTAGAGACATGTTGTATGAATTGAGAGATGAATAAGAAACTGTTAAGGAAAATATTTCTGTCTTTTATAGGATGCATATTTCTGGCGCTTGCCATCGGCATGAACGCTAAAGTAGGTATCGGTGGCGATTCGCTGAATGCCCTATACACCGGACTGAACAGGACCACAGGGCTATCGATGGGAACGGTGACCTTGATATGCAGCCTGGTCATGCTGGCGATTGCGCTTGTGGTAGGAAGAAAGTATCTGGGCATCACTTCGATTGCCTTCATCCTGCTTTCCAAATGGCCAGTCGATCTGGGCGTCAGGATAATGGTCACCAGCAATGACCTTCTGACTTCCATCGTATTATGCATCGGCACCCTGTTTCTGATGAATCTGGGCGTCGAGATCATGATTCTGTCGGGACTTGGCGCCGGATCATATGAGGCGCTTACGATGGGCCTAGGCAAGATCTTCAGGATGAAGTATATCTACATCCGCTGGATCTGCGATGCGATTGTGTTTGCCTCAGGCTATTTCCTGGGCGGAGACATCGGCATCGGCACAATCATTTCCTATATCATTACCGGTCCATTGATGAAGATGTTCGAATCGATACTTGAGGAACCAATCAACAAATATATAAATAAGGAGTAACTTAAGTTACTCCTTCTGTTTATTCTTGATGCGGTACTGCAATGGGGATAGATGGTAGGTATCCTTGAAGTATTTGTAGAAATAGCTCAACGATCCAAATCCGCAGGTATAGGCGATATCGATGATATCCATATCGGTCTTCGTCAGCATCCTGGCGGCATGCTTGGATCTTTTTTCGTTGATGAAATGGGTCGGCGTCGTATCGTAGTACTGCTTGAAGGCATGGGATATCGTTGATGCCGATTTGCCTGAAAGCTCAGTTAGCGCCGATGTGCCTTTTGAGCAGTTCTCCAGAGAGTCCATGGACAATGAAAGCTGCTGCAGCCAGGTTGGAACGGTATAGATGCTGTATTCCTTAGGCTTGAGAATCAAGGCAAGCAGATTCATGACGATGAGCTTGAGCTCTGAATCGGACATCTTCTGACCTGATATTTCGGTTGGGTCATAGAGATCCTTGATGTGCTGATAGATCAGCTTCATCTCAGATGGCAGCATATTCTTGATGAAAGGCTTGTTGATATTATGCAGGTCTGATACATCGATGCTGTCGGCCAGATAGGCAATCGCATCTTCGAATCTGCCCCTTTTTACGGCTATGGAAAGCTGGGAAAGGTCGGCACTTTTGGAAAGCGTTCTTTGATGTATCTCAAAGGGCCTGATTATGCATACTTCCTTCTCGTGGAGGGTGATCGTATCGCCTGAGAAAAGCAGCTTCTCTTCGCCTTCCAGAAGCAGGATTATCTCATACTGATCATGGTAATGGGGATAATTGAAGGACTCGAAGCCGATACCTATATCCTTAGGGTGATTTGATTTGTAAAAAATAGCCTCATTTTGCAAATTATAAGAATTACTCATAATTCAAATATAATATAGAATAGCCGTTTTTTACAATAAATTGTAATATTTGCTTTGAAAAATTCTTATATAATGAAATATAAAATAGCAAAATAATAGAAAAATGCTACTTAATATTGCAAGAAAAGTATCCCGTTTATTTGCTATTGTGGAAGCGTATACAAGTAGATTGTTTTTTGTGACCGGATAAAAGGAGGTAGGAATATGGAAAACGATGTAATTCTTTCGCTGAAGAACGTTACCAAGCGTTATCCAGGAGTTACCGCTTTAAAAGATGCTTCCATAGATTTTAGGAAAGGTGAAGTACATGCTTTGTTAGGTGAAAATGGCGCCGGAAAGTCAACGATGATCAAGACCATCACGGGCGCTATCGACATTGATGAAGGAACCATCGATTTTGATGGAAAGAGCTACAAGGGATTCACTACCTCGCAGTCGAAGGAACTGGGAATCAGTGCCGTATATCAGGAATCGAATCTGGTAACGACGCTGTCTGTTGCCAACAATATCTTCCTTGGCGATTTCAAGACCAAGGGATTGTTCTGCAACGATGATGAGATGGTAAGCAAGGCTGAAGAGATTCTGGCTTCGCTGAATTTCGAAGTAAACGGCAGAACCCAAGCACAGCTTCTCTCGGCAGCTCAGCAGCAGATCGTTGAGATCGGCAGAGCGCTGGTTAGAGACCTGAAGGTCATCATCTTCGATGAGCCAACCTCAGCCCTCATGAACAATGAAGTAGATCAGCTCTTTGAGATCATCATGAAGCTGAAGGAACGCGGAATCTGCGTCATCTACATTACCCACAGAATTGAAGAACTATTCAGAATTTCGGACCGTGTAACCATCATGAGAGATGGCATGGTCATAGATACAGTAAATACCAAGGATGTCGATCGCACTACCTTGATCAACAAGATGGTCGGCAGAGAATTCGTCGAGAAATATCCGCAGATCGATGTCAGCAAGATCGGCGATACCGTTCTTGAGGTCAAGAACATGAGCGGCGATGCCTTCGAGAACATCTCGTTCAAGGTAAGGGCTGGAGAGATTCTGGGCTTTGCGGGACTGATCGGTGCCGGAAGAACAGAGATTGCCAGAGCCGTATTCGGAGCTGATCCGATCAAGGAAGGCCAGATATTCATGCATGGCAAGGAGGTAAAGGTCAATGAGCCTGCCGATGCCATCAAGAACAAGATCGGCTACATTCCTGAAGAAAGAAAGACGCAAGGATTGTTCCTCAACGACAGCATCAAGCATAATGCTTCGCTGGCGGCAATCGATAGGGTTTCAAACAGATTCGGTTTCATCCAGCCGGTTAAGGAAAAGGATCTGACCGACAGATACTGCCTGAAGATGAGGGTAAAGGCTCCTGACTTCGAGACGATGATCATGAACCTGTCCGGCGGCAATCAGCAGAAGGTATTGGTTGCCAAGTGGATGGCTACCCAGTGTGATGTCATCTTCTTCGATGAACCGACAAGAGGCATCGATGTCGGCGCCAGAAGAGAGATATATGATCTGATGATCGATATGGCGAATGAAGGAATTGCGGTTGTGCTCATTTCTTCAGACATGATGGAGATCATCGGTATGGCCAACAGAATCATGGTGTTCTATGAAGGCAAGTTCATAGGCGAACTTCCAGGATATGAGGTAACCCAGGAAAAGATCATGCAGTATGCATCAGGATATAAGGACTAAAGGAGATCAAGATGAAAAAGAATTCAATTAAAGACAGAATCATATATTTTGCTAAGACATATACCATTTTCTTTGTTTTGGTTGCCTTGTTCGTGTTCTTCTCCATCATCAACGGCAAGCGATTCACCAACTCCGTCAACCTTCTGAATATCGTCAGAGCATGTGCGGTTGTAGGCATCGTGTGCTGTGGATATAGCTTCGTGCAGATTTCCGGAGGTTCCGACATATCGACAGGCTGGCAGATGAACCTGGCTATGGCAATCATGGCAAAGTTCATGGTTGACCTTGGCATCCATCCTATTATTGCTGTACTATGCGGCATTCTGCTTTGCATCGGCTGCCAGTGCCTGAACCAGCTCATCGGTCTTAAGCTCAATGTCGGCGGCTTCATGGTAACCCTTGGTACCCAGTACATCTTCCAGGGTATTACCTATCTATATACAGGCGGCGTTACGGTAAACAACCTTCCTGAAGGATTCAACTTCGCTGGCCAGGGATTCCTGTTTGAAGATACGCTCAGAATTCCGGTATCCGCAGTCATTCTGGCTGTCTGCACCATCGCAACATCCATCGTTCTGAACAAGACAGTGTTCGGCAGATACGTATTTGCGATCGGCGGCAACGCTCAGGCTGCTCAGCTTTCCGGCATCAATGTCAAGAAATACAAGATGCTGATAGCTTGCTGGTGCGGTCTGTTCATCGGTATCGCTTCATATGTCATGCTGTCAAGAATGAACTCCATGTATCCAAATGCGGCTGTCGGATATGAATTCAAGGCCATCCTGGCATGTGCTGTCGGCGGACTGAGCTCACAAGGCGGCGTCGGCAAGGTCTTCGGTATGTTCTGTGGCGCACTTACCACTTCGCTTCTGACAAACGGCATGACCATTGCCAGAGTGTCAGACTACTGGCAGATCGTCACCAATGGTACATTGATGCTTGTTGCCATTGCTTTCGACCAGATCATTACCCAGAGAAATATCGCCAAGGCAAAGCTTGCTCAGGCTAAGGAAAGCCGTGAAAAAGAGCATGCTAAGCTCGGCAAATAATCAAGGTGTTTTTAGCTTCGGCTATTGACATAAAATTTCATTTTTCAAAAAAAGGAGGAAAAAAATGAAAAAGTTACTTACTATCTTAGTGGTACTGTTGACTGTTTTCTCTCTTGTTGGCTGCGCTAAACAGGAAGAAGCTCCAGTTGAAAAGAATCCGCTAGATGTAAACGGTGATGGCGTTGTAATGTTCGGTATTTCAATGCCTAAGACAGACTCAGACTTCTGCCGTACTTATTCTGAAAACAACATCCGTTATTTCACAGAAGAATGTGGCGTTGACCCAGCTAACATTATCGTTAAGGGTTGCGACACTAACGTAGAACAGCAGATCACTGACCTCGAGAACATGGCTGCTGCAGGCTGCGATGGTATCATCATCATCCCAGAAGCTGCTACTCCACTTGAGGACTGCATCAAGTCTTTGATCAGCGAATATGGCATCTTCATCACAACTAACGCTACAAATGAAGAAGTTCCTTCACAGTCAATCGGTTGTGTATCTGACTACTATTCATTAGGCAAGACTATCGGCGATGCTGCTGGTGCTTGGCTGAAGGAAAAGGGCTATGACTCAGAAGAATACGTAGTATGTACATCTCACTACCAGCTGTCTAAGGACGAACTGATCGGTAGATACCAGGGCTTATATGATGGCATCAAGGAAGCTTGCCCTAACATCACAGTAGTTGACCAGGCTTCTCCAGATACAGAATCTGAAATCGCTCTGTTCGACACTCAGCTTACTACTTATGGCGACAAGATGGTTGCTTGGGTAACTCTTTGGAACAACATCGTTTGGGAACAGGTTAAGGCTAACGGCTTGAACAACGAAGACTTCGGTCTGTTCTGCGGCGAACAGTCACAGGAAATGGCTGACCAGCTTGCTGATCCAGAAAACGTTGCATTCCATGGCTTCTTCTGCCAGCACGACGCTCCAACAGTATACGATGCTGATACTCTGATCACTAGAGAATTAGTTAAGGCTATGAAGGGCGAACCTTACCAGAGACCATGTGTCGACAAACCAGGTGCATACGTTACAAAGGAAAACGTTTATGACGTATGGCCAGAGACTAAGAAGTATTAATAGTTAGTTAATATCAATTAGTTAGCATCAATAAAGGTGTCTATGACACCTTTAATTGAGAAAAATCTTGAGAGTTTTTTCATTCATGTTTGCAGGTGTCCTTGCGGCACCTGCAAACAATACATCAATTTTGGCTTGATTATTAGGAGAACACTATGGAAAACACAAAAATAAATCCATCCGAACTTCGTATAACTGATATGAGATTTGTGGATGTAGCTATCGGTCCAATGCATAGCATCATCATGAAGCTTGAAACCAATCAGGGAATCGTAGGATATGGCGAAGTAAGAGACAGCTCCCAGAAGGAGTATGCTTTGATGCTGAAGTCACGTATCCTTGGCGAGAATCCTTGTGACATAAATAGAATATTCAGCAAGATTAAGCATTTCGGCACTCATTCAAGAGGCGCTGGTGGCGTATGTGCCATCGAGATTGCCTGCTGGGATATTGCCGGAAAGGCATACAATATTCCGATCTATCAGATGCTGGGCGGCAAGGTCAGAGATAAGGTTAGAGTATATTGCGATACCGACATCGATGGCAAGCCAGACGGCAAGAGAATGGGCGAAGCATTGAAGGAAAGACTGGAGAAGGGATTCACCCTGCTCAAGATGGACCTTGGCATCGATCTTCTCTATGATGTTCCAGGCGCATTGTGCGGTCCTGTAGGCATGGTAGAAGCCCTTAAGACACCTGTGCCATTCGGCGGAGCCAATGGCGGCATGAACTACAAGACAGGCGATATCGAAACGCGTTATGCTAGAAATAGAGCAATCGACACATTCTATATCCAGCATCACAATACAGGCGTACAGATCACTCCATTAGGATTCGAGTGGCTTGACCAGTACTGCAAGGACGTCAGAAGCGTCATCGGCTATGAAGTACCGATCGCCATCGACCACCTTGGACACATTTCCTTCACGGAAGCCATCAAACTCGGCAAGCTTTGCGAAAAGTACAACATTGCCTGGATGGAAGATGCCGTTCCTTGGATGAATACCGAGCAGTACAAGATGCTGCAGGCCAGCGTAGCTGTGCCAATCTGCACTGGTGAAGATATCTTCGGTCATGAGAACTTTGAACCGCTCATCAGATCAGGTGCCGTATCGATCGTGCATCCTGACATTCTGACGGTCGGCGGCATCAATGAATGCAAGAAGGTATCGGAAATCGCCAATGAGCATGGCATCGGCATGTGCATCCATGAGGCAGAAAGCCCAATTGCGGCTTTGGCTGCAGCTCATGTAGCGATGGCATGCGAGAACTTCTATGCTCTGGAATTCCATGCGTTCGATTTCCCTTGGTGGGATGAACTGGTCATCGGCCCTAACAAGCCGCTCATCAAGAACGGCTATCTTGAGATAGATCCTAGCGCTCCTGGTCTAGGCATCACAGGATTAAATGAAGAACTGATAGCCAAGAACATCTTCCCTGGCATCGAAGGCATGTGGGAAGATACCAGCGAATGGGATGATGTCGTTTGCAATGATAGGATCTGGAGCTAATGTCTATAAGTAAAGTATGTTTGATTGCCGATGCAGGCGAAATGCTCGGCAAGGAAGTCGGAATATTGCTGTCGAAGCAGGGTACCAAGCTGGTGCTCAATTTTGATAGCGAAAGCAAGATCGACAAGGATTTTCTGAATAGACTTGATGCCATAAATGCGGCATACAAGGTTACTGTCAGCGATCTGAAGTCTTTTGATGCGGCCAAGTCAGTTCTTGAGCAGATAAAGGATGACAGCGTCTTTGGCCATCTTGATGCGATGTTCTATAATGTGGCTCCAGCCGTAAGAAGGCAAAGCGTATCTGAGATGCCTAGAGAGATGCTGGAAGAGCTGATAAACGATTATATACTGAAGGCCTATTCGGCAACCAAGGTATTCGGCGATTATATGGGCGAGCTTGGCGGCGGAACGATAATATACAGATCATCGGTCAACGCCGATAAGCCAACTGGCATTGCCGGATTCAATGCCATGTATTATGCTGCCATCAAGAATCTCAACAGAGAGGCTGCCTTGTTCTATGGCTATTTCAACATCAAGACGATTGCGCTTGAATTCGGTGCCTTCGCTAAGGAAGATGAAGAATACCATAACGATATCTCAACCTTCTATGATGGCTATGATGTAAAGATTCCTTCAGGATATGTAGGAAAGCCAGAGGATTTCGCAAGCCTTATTTCCTATCTCATTTCCGATGAATGCAACAGCATCAACGGTGCTGAGATAAGAGTGGATAATGGTCTGCTGTTCCAGTATATTGAACCAGTCATGAACATCAAGATTCATGAAAGGCTTAGAAGGGAAGGCAAAGAATGATGGCTGAAAAGACAAACAGGACCGTATTGGTTACCGGATCTGGAAAAGGTTTGGGAAGTGCTATCGCCATCGAAGCCGGCAAGCTTGGCTACAATGTCGTAGTGCATTACAGAAGCTCTGAAGATGAAGCCAAGAGAACCTTTGAAAAGGTCAAGGATACAGGCTGCAGATGCATTCTTGTGCATGCCGATCTGGGCAAGCAGGAAGACATCGACAGAATGTTTGAAGAGATCGAAAAGGAATTCGGCGGTGTAGATATCCTGGTCAACAATGCTGCAATGCAGTATCAGCTCAATTTCGACAGCTATTCTGTTGAGCAGATGAGAAGAATATTTGAAGTAAACCTAGGTGGCTATCAGTCTGTATCGAAGAGAGCCATTCCGCATATGAGAAACAACAAGTGGGGAAGGATCATCAACATCTCCTCTGTCCATGCCAAGAGACCTACCAATTTCGATCCAGGCTACGGCATGACCAAGGGCTCGATAAAGATGCTGACAAGGGAACTTGCCATTGAACTGGCACCTGATTTCATCACGGTCAATGCGGTTGAGCTTGGCTATGTCGATGTCGGCGTCAAATCAGGCAATCCGGCAGACATCTTCCCTGAGGATTGGGAAAAGGATAACCCACCTATGTTCAACATGAGAAAGCTTCCGGTCTGGAACAGGCTGATTTCGCAAGAAGAAGTCGGCAAGGTATGCATGTTCTTTGCGTCTGATGATGCAAGGTCCATAACCGGCGCTTCAATAAGAGTGGATGATGGAGCCACCCTGCTGTAGAGATGAGATTCTACGTCAGCACCTATACCGAGGGTTTCTTTGGCGAAGGTCCCAACGGCAGTGAAGGCATCTATCTATGTGATTACAATGAATCTAATAATGAATTTACAGTATTAGATTCTTTTTCAAATTCGGTGAATCCATCTTTCATCAGATTGAGCAAAGACAGAAAGAATCTCTTTGTGGCTTGCGAGAAACTGCCGCCAAGCTTTCTGACAAGCTATGCTGTAGATGATGAAGGACGACTTAAGCTTTGCGACTCTATCAGGCTAGATGATTTCAGGTCTTGCTGCTATATGTCTGTCGATGACGAAAGGAACTTTGTCGCTGTTGCCAACTATGGTACAGGCGAGGTGTTCACCTATTCGCTTGATGATGAAGGAAGATATGGCAAGCTGATTTCATCATTCAGAAATGGCGACAGCGAAATCGGAACAAACACAGATAGGCAAGAGTTGCCGCATGCCCATTCGATCAGGCTGATTGAAGCTCTTGACACCTATGTCGCATGCGATCTTGGCTGCGATAAGATCAGCTTCTACAGCCACAGAGAAGATGGCACTCTTGAAAGTGCGAAGATAAGCAATCTGAAGACTGCACCAGGATATGGCCCAAGGCACACCTGCAACAGCATCGATGGAAGATTCCTTTATGTGACATGCGAACTTTCGAATATGGTGCTGTTCTATGAATTGGTCGATGGCCAGTATGTCCTGAGACAGGAAATATCTTCTTTGCCTGAAGGAACAGATAAAGAGAACACCTGTGCCGATATCCATATCAGCAAGGATAACCGCTATGTGTTTGTCTCAAATAGAGGCTCTGACAACATTGTCCAGTATAGAGTCATGGAAGATGGAAAGCTGGAAATGCTTTGCGATATTGCCTGTGGAGGACAAGGACCAAGAAGCTTTGTCCTGTGCGATGATATCATCATCTGCGCCAATCAGGATTCAGGCAATGTATCCATACTGGAACTTAAGGATGGCATTATGACCGGAAACATATTGTCGAACCATGACTTTGTTTCTCCGGTATGCATAGAGATATTCGAATAGGAGGATAGGAATGAACTTTTTTACATCTAGAGAAGACATGATTCTCATGACGCCTGAATGGAAGGGCGAAAGATTTGAAGACGGAAGACCACGCGTAAGCGATGACCTTCTCAGAAGAGTCAAGAACCTGACGACTGAAGAAGCTTGGCTGCCAATGTGGGGCAAGTACAACTATCAGTTTGAGGGCGGATTCAAGAGAGCCAATGAGGACCCTAACTATGTCATGGTCGGAAGAGCTGTAACTGTTCAGATGCTTCCTTCTAGACCGGATGTCAACAAGGCCCTATTGGATGAGGGCCATAGACAAGGCCAGGGTGGCTTCTTCAATCAGTGGACTATCCAGTGCCTTACTGAAGGCGATGTACTGGTTGTCGATATGTTCGACAAGGTTCAATGGGGAACATATGTAGGAGGCAACCTCTCCACTTCCATCAAGAACAAGACCAAGACCGGCGGTGCAGTCATCTGGGGCGGCATCAGAGACCTGCAGCAGATCCACAAGATCAAAGACTATCAGGTATACTATCGTGATCTGGATCCAACACCAATCGGCTTGGATGAAGTAATGCTGGGCGGCATCAACAAGCCTACCAGAATCGGCAAGGCCATCTGCATGCCTGGTGACGTCGTATTGGCTACATGCTCAGGCGTACTGTTCATACCACCTCACATGGTAGAACCTGCCTGCATAGCTGGCGAAAAGGCAAAGTGCAAGGATGTCTTCGGCTTCACAAGGCTGAAGGAAGGCAAATACACAAGTGCTCAGGTAGACGCAAACATCTGGGCTGAATGCATAATGGATGATTTCCTTGAATGGTTCGCAACCTCTCCAGATGCTGAGCCATACAAGCACCTTGAATGGTCGCAGGAAATCGAGAAGTCTAGGGGCGTCAAGCTTGAAGACTTCACCGGTGTATCATAGGGCGGAGGAACAATATGGATATCATTAAGCAGATCTCCAATATCGGAGTCGTTCCGGTAATCGCGATCGATGATGCCGACAAGGCTGTCGATCTGGCGAAGGCACTCATCAAGGGCGGACTTCCTTGTGCGGAAGTGACCTTCAGAACAGCTGCTGGCCAGCAGGCCATCGAGAACATCGCCAAGAGCTGTCCAGAAGTTCTGATCGGTGCTGGAACCATCATCAATGTAGAACAGGTTAAGCAGGCCATCGAGAAAGGCGCGAAGTTCATTGTATCTCCAGGCTATGTGGATGAGGTTGTTGATTATTGTGTCGAAAACAACATTCCTGTAGTACCAGGAACAGCCACCGCTTCCGATATGGCCAAGGCTGTGAATAAGGGACTGAAGTACGTGAAATTCTTCCCTGCCGAGGTTAATGGCGGTCTTGATGCCATCAAGGCACTGGCTCCAGTATTCCCAACCTTGAACTTCATGCCTACAGGCGGCGTCAACACCAAGAACTTCATGGACTATCTGAACTATGACAGAATCTTTGCGTGCGGCGGGTCATGGATGGTCAAGAAGGATCTGATCAACGGCGAGAGATGGGACGAGATCGTCTCCATCTGCCAGGATGTCGTAAAGACGATGCTGGGCTTCTCGATCAAGCATGTCGGCATCAACTGCGAGAATGAGGATGAAGCCGAGAAGGTTGCCAAGAAATATGCGGCTTTGTTCAATCTGGAATATAAGCCAGGAAACTCTTCGATCTTTGCGGGCAGCGATATCGAATGCCTGAAGAAGCCGTTCCTAGGAAAGAAAGGACACATCTGTATCCATACAAACAATGTGGAAAGAGCCATCTATCATCTGTCTTCAAAGGGCGTAGAATTCAATGAGGACACAAGAAGCCTTGATGACAAGGGCAATACAAAGAATGTCTACATCAAGGACGAGATAGGCGGATTCGCAATCCATATCATGAAATAGAGGATAGTTTAGAGATAATGAGAAGATTAAGGATTAGCCGTGAAGATTCATGGATCGTATCCTATGTGATGATCACTGCTACATCTTTCATAACATGTTTCACATTGCAGATGATCTGCACAGGCATTCCGATATACTGCGTAGACATCGGCAAGACCACTGCTGAAGCTGGCATCTTTGCCGGCTTTTATTCGGTTGCCGTGATAGTTACAGGCTTGTTTGCGGGAAGAATGGTCGATACCAGAGGCAAATGGAATATGGCCTGTCTGGGGCTTGGACTTCTGTGCCTTTCGATCATCGGCAAGGCTTTTCTGCCGATCTTTTCGCTTTTTGTCCTATATCAGGTTGTGCAGGGAATCGGCTTCTCGATCTCCAGCACCGCCCAATCGGCCATGGTGCTTGACACCCTTTCAAACAACAGGATTGTAAGGGGCATCGGCTACTATTCGGTCATCAAATCGCTTTCTTATTCCCTTGGCTCATCGGCAGCGGTTGCCTTGAGCGAGAGATACGGCACAGACAGATTCTTTCTCTATACGCTTTTCATTGTGCTTGTAGCGGTGATTATGAACGTTATGCTGGAGATGCCTTTCTTCAAGAGACGCTTTCCCGTCATCATCGAGAAAAGCGATACGAAGGTCATCACAGCAAAGGATCTGCCTCAGTATCATGGCATAGACAAGTTCATTGAGGTCAAGGCATTGCCTATATGTCTTGTCCAGTTCATCTTTACCTTCTCCCTTACGCTGACGACATCATATCTTGCCTCATACACCAAGAGCATCGGCCTGATGGGCATCAGCATCTATTTCACCACCAACGCGATGACGATGCTGGCGGTGAGGATGTTCTTCAGCAAGAAGATCGAGAAGCTCGGAAATCTCAAGACCTGTGTAATCGGTCTGATATTGGCGTGTCTATCGACAGTCGGAATACTGTTTGCCAGAAGCGCATTTGCCTTTGCGCTCTTGGCCATACCTAATGCCATCGGCATCAGCTTCGTCAATCCAACCATCAATGCTCTATCTACCAGCAATGTTCCTTCAAGCAGAAGAGGAGTTGCCTCTTCGACGTATGCCTTGGCGCTAGATATCGGTTCGGGAGTTGGAGGAATGCTGTGGGGCATATTGATACCATCAATAGGATATAGATATGCATTCTTGAGTTCGGCTATCCTACTTCTTGCCGACCTTGTTCTTGGCTATAGGATCATATATGGTACTATAAATAAGGAGTAACATATGGCTTGGTTTGAGATGAAAAGCGCTAAGCAGGTGAAAGCCGAAGCTAAGGCGTACAAAGAATCTATATATCCTTTAGGCGATGAACAGATGAAATGGGAAGAAGATATTCTCAACGAGCTGTTTTCATATCGCAAGGACATGTCCATCATCAAGTATGTCCTGATTGCCGACAAGGACAGAAAACGCAAGGGCGATGATGATGACGAAGATGATATATCGTTGTTTACGCCATCGTTTACCGGCAAGCAATGGGACAAGATGCTGAAGCGCATGAACGTCAATGCCGAAGAGATGAGCATCATCGAGCTTATCGTAGATATCGAAGAGAAGGCAGAAACCTTGGAAGACCTTCCTTCGATAGATAAGATCAGGGAAATGATAGAAAAGGAAAGGATGTAGACATCCTTTTTCTTACGGATTGATGCATAGTGTGATTGAGGTCACATCTTTATTGCCATATCAGCACTATAATATTGCGAAAGGAGATTATGCATATGAATCTAAAGCAATACAAAATCGTTACAAAAGTGCTGGCTGCCCTGCTTGCGGCATTGACTATAGCCAACATCTACAGCTCATTCTTTGTGGAAATATCGATGGAGCAGAAGATCTCAAACATCCTGCTTTCATTGACGGCAATGTTCGCAATCTTCTATATCCTGGTCGGATGCACCAAGAAGGAAGGCGCAAAATACTATCAGATGTTCATGATTGCCTACACGGTGACCATCATGCTGCTGATATTCTTCAATAGGGCACGTGCACCATTCTCGATATTCTTCAATCTGATCATCTATGGATGTCTTTGCGTACTATCGGCTGCAAAAGATCTAGGCGAAAGGAATTCCAAGATATTGGCCTATACAATTGTAGTGCTTAGTGTAGTTGCGCTAATGTTCAACTTCAATTCAGCTCAGGCAACATTTTATGCAAACATCTGTCGTGCGTTGCGTCTAACCTTATCTGTAACCTTGTTGGCAATGGTTACCGCCAAATATAAGGACAAGGATTCAAGAAACGCAAAGTAAGCAAACCATCAACATTATTTAGACAAACAAAGCCCATCTAGGGCTTTTTGCATTAGCCAGAAGAAGATGCATGATAGGAAACACCAGTGAATGTGGTATATAATTGAGATATGAAAAAGATAGTGCTTATTTCCGGAATATCCGGTGCAGGAAAGACCGTAGCGACCAACATTTTGGAAGATATGGGTTATACCTGCATGGACCAATATCCTGTTGAACTTTTTCCTGATTTGCTTGAACTGATCAAGGACGACAATTCGATCAAGTACGACAAGGTGGCTATGACCATCAATCTGTCTGATCTTGACTATGTCTACAACTATGTCTCAAACAATGATGTGGAAGTGAAGCTGATACTGCTTAGCGCCAGTCGCGACAGCATAATCAACCGCTATAAGTTCTCGCGTCGTGTCCATCCGCTGGTCATCGCCAATACGGCTGCGACAATCGAAGAGGCCTATGACATCGAGAAGAGCCATATCGACAGCTTCAAGAAGAAGCATATGCACATCATCGATACCACCAATCTGGACAAGAAGCAGCTGAAGGAAAAGCTGGACAAGATCATGAAGTATGATGACTTCAACAATCTGGCCATAACCTTCGAATCTTTTGGCTTCAAGAATGGTGTGCCTGATGATGCGGATCTGGTGCTTGATGTCAGGATGCTGGACAATCCTTTCTATGTGGACAAGCTCAAGAAGAAAACCGGAAACGACAAGCCCGTCAGGGAATATGTGCTGAATTCCAAGCGTACGCAGGACTATCTTAAGCGTCTTATAAGATATTTGGATTTCACCTTCAAGGCTTATGATAACGAAGAGAAAAGGCACTTGACGATCTGCATCGGCTGTACAGGCGGTCAGCATCGTAGTGTGGTGGTTGCCAACTATCTTTATGCCAACTATAAAGACAAGTACATGTGCTACCTGAAACATAAAGAACTCAAATGAAGAAAGTAACAGTGATCGGTGGAGGTCATGGCCTATCCACCATCCTTAAGGGCATCAGGAATATCGAAGATATAGACATTTCGGCTGTCGTGACGGTTGCGGATGACGGCGGTTCGACCGGACGCATCAGAAAAAGATACGGCATACCGGCAGTAGGCGACATCAGAAATGTGCTTTTGTCGTTGTCGGATGCCGATCCATTGCTTAAGGAACTGATGGATTATCGCTTTGAGGGAAATGATGACACCGATGTATCTGGGCATTCCCTGGGAAATCTGATATTGGCGGCCTTGACCGACATATCAAGCTCTTTCGATAAAGCTATCGGCATAACGTCGAATCTGCTCAACGTAAAAGGCAAGATTATTCCTTCAACGCTAGAGAATGTAACTCTATATGCCGTGATGGATGACGATACGATCGTCAAAGGCGAGGCCAACATTCCCAGCATGACCCATGAGATAACCAAGGTCTTCTATCGCGATGAGGTAGATGCCAATCCTGAGGCAATCAAGGCCATCATGGAAGCCGATCTCATAATATATGGTATCGGATCGCTTTATACCTCAATCCTTTCAAATACGATCATCAGAGGCATCTCGAAAGCCTTGAATGAGACCAAGGCCAGAAAGGTCTATTTCGCCAACTGCATGACCCAATCTAATGAAACATACAACTACGATCTTGATGATCATCTTAAGGCGCTTGAAAGCCATGGAACCAAGGTCGATACGATCATCACTCACAGCAACATCATTCCTGAAGAGATCAGAAAACGCTATGCAGCCCAGGATTCCATCGAAGTGGTGAATCACCATGGTTTCGATGCGGAGGTCTTGAGCGAGGATCTGCTGGTTTTCGATGATGGCCTTGTCAGACATGATCCTGAGAAGATAAAGAAAGTCATAGAGAGGATACTCTAATGTCATTCACGACCGACATCAAGCAAGAGATAGCCAACAACGAGCTCAAGGACCATTGCGCCAAGGCCCAGCTTTCGGCACTCATTCAGCTGACCAGTTCCCTTACCATCGGCAAGGGAGGCTTTGGTTTGGCGGTAAGAAGCGAGAACGCTACGACGGCCAAGCGTATCGTCTATCTGATGAAGAAACTCTATCAGGTCAAGACCGATCTGACCGTCACAAAGAAGACCAATCTCAAGAAGAACAATGTCTATCGCATCAGGATCGACGAAAGGGCCAACGAGATCCTTGAGGACCTTGGCCTATATACCGACAAGGGCCTGCAGTCCCATCCAAGCCGCGACATCGTCGCCAAGGAATGCTGCGCCAGAGCCTATCTGGCTGGAGCCTTTCTGGCCTATGGAACCTGCAACAGCCCAAACAAGGCCAGCTATCATCTGGAGATATCGCTGTCGGAAATTGAACATTCAAACTTCATCGTCAGACTCTTTGCGCGCTTTGAGATAGGCGCCAAGATCGTCAAGAGAAGAAGCCGCTACATCGTCTATGTCAAGAAGGCCGACTATATATCAGACTTCCTGGCTCTGATCGGCGCCCATGATGCCATGATGGAATTCGAGGATGAAAGAATAAGCCGCGATATGAAGAATTCCCTGACCAGAATCGACAACTGTGAGATCGCCAATGAGGTCAAGACCTTGAAGGCGGCCGAGAAGCAGATCGAATATATGGAACAGCTGAGAAACTCAAGAAAATACGACTTCATCAATGAAAAGCTGAAGAACGTGATAGAACTCAGACTAAAGTATCAGGATTATTCATTGATGGAACTATGCGAGGCATACCAGAGCACCTATGGCGAGAACATCTCCAAGTCAGGAATGAAGCATCGTATAGATAAGATTGAAAGCATTGCGAGGACTCTAGACATATGAGAACCGTACTGATCACAGGAGCCAGCAGCGGAATAGGCAAGGCTTTTGCCTATCGCTTTGCGAAAGAAGGCTACAGACTGGTGCTTGTCGCCAGAAGGGAAGAGCTGCTCAAGCAGGTCAGCGAAGACATCGAGAAGCGATACGGCATGAAGGTTCTCTATTTCCCTTGTGATATTGCTACCGATCCAAAGGAGGTCTATGATGTCTGCAAAGAAAACGGCATCCAGATAGATATCCTTGTGAACAATGCCGGCTATGGCGATTATGGCAGGTTCATCGATGGCGACATCGATAAGCTGCAGGGCATGATTGATCTAAACTGCAGGTCTCTTACAGCCTTGACCTACTATTTCATCAAGGATATGAAACAGAACGGTTATGGTCATATCATCAACGTGGCATCGGTCGCATCGTTCATGCCTGGACCAAACATGGCTGTCTATTATGCCACCAAGGCCTATGTCCTGTCCTTCTCCCTGGCACTAAGGGAAGAACTCAAAAGCGACAACATCCATGTATCGGTTCTATGCCCTGCTCCGACGAAATCGCCATTCTGGGATGTAGCAGGCGGAACTACCTCTGCAGCCTATGACAACGTCTTTGCGCGCACGCCTGGAGACGCAGCAGAGACAGGCTACAAAGCCTATAAAAAAGATAAAGCCTATATGATTGACGGATTATCCTACAAGATACTGATCTCTATAGTGAGGCATATGCCGCTAGAGATGGCTGCCAAGGCCATAGGCTATATCCAATCAAAGACAAAAGACAAGAAAGGAGTTTGATTGCCATGAAAACAAAAGAAGAATTAGAAAAGTTGAAAGAAGGGTATGAATCATTGAAATCAGAACTAAGAACGCTTAATGATGAAGAACTTTCGCAGGTAACTGGCGGTTCAACTGAAGAAGATGCTCCAGAAGAATTCGATTGCGGCAAATGGGTATTTCGCGGCCATATCACAAAATATGCTGAAGCCTATAGAAATCAGATGCTTTATCTGGTCAGCCATGATGGAGATGAATACTATTACGGTCTATTGATAGATTCGTTTGAAGCTGAACGTACGCTATGGACCTTAAGAAAGCATGATATGCAATGCGAAGAACATAACGGCGTAAGATTCATCGGCTGGATCGAAGTATCCGGAGACGACTTCTATCTATACAGAGAAAGGATCAAATAG
>CALFPO010000032.1 GCA_937919165.1 uncultured Bacillota bacterium
AGCAACCATAGTAACGATGGAAGAATTGCTCTCCCAAGTTGCCTTTCTCGGCGTCTTTTTCATTGTAGTAGGTGTTTTTCGTCATTATTTTTCTCCTTTTTATTTTTTAATGCAATTTATTCTGCCATTTGTGGCATATTGCCTGATATACAAAGAAAAAGGCCTGGCCATCTTCCTGTTTGCGATTCTAGGCGGTCTTTTAGGCTATCTGAAGTTCAATTACCACCCAGCCAAGATATTTATGGGTGATAGCGGTTCGTTGGCTCTAGGAGCCTTATTTGCGGCTTTGGGAATAGTGCTGGATAAGACGATTGCCTTGTTTGTGATAGGTGGCGTATTCGTCATCGAGATGTTCTGCGTCTGTCTGCAGCTTAGCTCAGTAAAGCTGTTCCATAAGAGAGTCTTCTCATATACGCCAATCCATTATGCCTTCTCTTTGAAGGGATACAAGGAAACAAAGATTGTCCCTTCATTCTATCTGGTGGCTCTTGTGCTGGCAATCCTTGGCTATCTGATCGGCATCAATACGCTATGATCTATAATTTTGAAGAAAGCTATGACGAAAGCATCGCAGAACGCATCTGCAGAATCAATGATGTTGATCCTCGCGAGCTTTGCATAGATGATTTCACTCCTGATATGAATATGGACTTGCTGGTGAAGTTCAGGGAGAAGATTCTCTCCTTGAAGGATGCAAGGTTTTTTATTGTGGGCGACTATGACTGTGACGGCATATGTGGCCTTGCCATAATCAAGAAGCTGTTGGATGATCTCGGCATCAGAAACAACTATTACATTCCTTCCCGCAGCAAGGAAGGATATGGGCTGAACATGAATATCGTCAAGACAGCCATCGATAATGGCTTCGATGTGCTTCTGACAATCGATAACGGCATTGTCGCCAATGATGAACTTAGATATGCCAAAGAAAATGGTTTGACTACTCTTGTCATTGACCACCATGAATATCTGGATGAGCCGGATTGCGATATGTATCTTCATCCTGATCTTTTTGCGGAAGAATATCATGACATGTGTGCTGGCGGCTTGGCTTGTCTCTTATCTATTTCTTTCCGTGACGATTCCTTAAGCAAGGTCTATGGCGGTCTTGCGACTTTGGCCGATATGGTCAGCGTTCTGCGCTACAATCGCTATCTGCTCAAGGAAATGATGAGGATACTTGACAGTGAAGATATCCACACCATTAGGCTGCTTCTAGGAAACAATGAGCTGAGCTATGATAGCCTATCGTTCAATGTGATTCCCAAGATCAATGCCGTATCAAGGCTTGATGCCTATGGCAATGTCAACCATGTGGTCAGATATCTCCTTTCTGATAGGCAGAAATGCTTGCCATATCTCAAGAATATCGAGACGATAAACCGCAAGCGTCAGGAACTCACAAGAAAAAACTACGAGCTGGCCTTGAATATGATCGATGATTCAGCAAAAGTGATTGTGGTCAGATCGCCAGAATTCATTGAAGGGATATGTGGGCTGATCGCCAATAAGCTTATGAATGCCTATCATAAGCCCGCCATCGTTCTTAGTGAGGCTGACGGCAAGCTTAAGGGTTCAGGGCGTTCGCCAAATGGTTGCAATCTCTATGAATATCTTTATGGCACAAAGGATCTGTTTGAGACCTTCGGCGGTCACGCGCAGGCCTTAGGACTCTCGCTTGATGAGAAGAACTATGATGGATTGATAAGTTTCATTGAAGAGAATGAACTTATGTATCAGGAAGTGGCAAAGGATGTAGTTCTGTTAAGGGATGAAGACCTTGATTTCAGGACATATGAAGATATTGAAGGGCTTAGGCCTTTTGGCACAGGCTTTCCTGAGCCGCTTATCGGTGTTGCGCACTGTGCCGGAATGAAGAAGATGGTCATGGCCAAGAAGTATCCCAAGTTTTTCCTGAACAACATCTGCAGTGCCATCAGCTTCAATACTGCATATCTTGATAAGGAATTCGATACCATGATAGGACATCTCAAGAAGGACAATTACTATAGAGACAAATTGTCGCTTTTCATTGAAGAACTCATATAGTTCTAATATAATAAGTAGTATATTTTCGAGGTAAGGACATGAATTTTAAAGACTATGTAGAAACAATTCCTGATTTTCCGGTAAAAGGGATACTGTTCCGTGATGTTACCCCATTGATGGGCGATGGCGAGGCGTTCCATGAGGTCTGCAAGCAGCTTGCCGACTATGCCAAGAGTGTAGGCGCAGAGCTTGTTGCAGGAGCGGAAGCCAGAGGCTTTTTGTTTGGCTGCCCAGTCGCTGACCGTTTGGGCGTGGGATTTGTCCCTGTCAGAAAGCCAGGAAAACTGCCTCGTGAGACTGTTTCCTACAAATATGAGCTGGAATATGGCTTCAATGAGCTGTTCATCCACAAGGATGCCATCAAGCCAGGACAGAAGGTATTGTTTGTCGATGACCTTCTGGCAACAGGCGGCACGACTGAAGCTTCCATCAAGCTTATCGAAGAGCTTGGCGGCGTAGTGGTCGGCTGTGCGTTCATCATTGAACTGGCCGATCTCAAGGGCAGAGAGAAGCTAAGCGGCTACGACGTATTTTCGCTGATGACCTATTAGACAAATCGAAGCATTAGCTTCGGTTTTAAATATTATGAAGACCCAGATAAACAAGAAAGAAGAGCTGTTCAATGAGATCAATTCGTATATCCATAGCGACGAATCGATAGCGTTCATTGAGAAGGCCTACAATTATGCATACGAAAAGCACGCCGATCAGAAGCGTTCTTCTGGCGAGCCTTATTTTGTGCATGTCTTGAATGTGGCTTATGAACTGGCCAAGCTGAAGGCCGATCCTAACACCATAGCCGCAGGTCTGCTTCATGATGTGCTAGAGGATTGCGATGTAGGAAAGGATGAATTCATCGAAGAATTCGGCGAAAGCGTCTATGAGATCGTCGAAGCTGTAACCAAGATCGGCAACCTCAAGTTCAAGGACGAGAAAGAATATCAGGCTGCAAACCACCGCAAGATACTGATTGCGATGGCTAAGGATGTAAGGGTCATCCTGGTTAAGCTTGTGGATAGACTGCATAATATGCGTACCCTTAACTATCTTCCTGAAGAGAAGCGCCAGCGTATCGCCAAGGAAACGCTTGATGTCTATGCACCGATTGCGCATCGTCTAGGTATTGCGGAAATCAAGAATGAGCTGGAAGATCTGGCTTTCTATTATCTTGACAATGAGAAATACCATGAGATAGCCAAGCTTGTCGAAAACAAGAAGGCCGATAGGGATTCGCAGATCAAACTGATGATCGATGACATATCGGTTGTCCTGAAGACCCACGACATTCCTTTCAGGATCTTTGGACGCTCTAAGCATCTCTATTCCATAAACAAGAAGATGGTCACCAAGAACAAGCGTTTCGATGAGATACTTGATCTTTTGGCTATCCGCATCGTAACCAAGACCGAACTCAACTGCTACGAGATTCTGGGCTACATCCATGCCGTATATCGTCCAATTCCAGGACGACTAAAGGACTATATCGCTATGCCTAAGATGAACATGTATCAGTCTTTGCATACAACGATTGTCGGACCGGATGGCCGTATCTATGAGGTTCAGATCAGAACTGAAGAGATGGATGAGATAGCTGAACGAGGAATTGCGGCCCATTGGTCGTATAAGGAAGGCGAGAAGCATAATGTCAAGGAACTGAGCAATGAGCTTGAATGGCTGAAGTCTTTTGAGGAGAACAGCGAGAGCGGCGACGCTCAGGGCTTCATGAACGATATCACCCATGATGTCTTCAATGCGAACATCTATTGTCTTACGCCAAGAGGCAGAGTGATCGACTTGCCTAATGGCTCAACGCCGATCGATTTTGCCTACCGTATCCATACGGAAGTGGGAAACCAGACCGTCGGAGCATTGGTGAATGGCGTGCTGGTACCGCTTAATACCCAGCTTAAGACAGGCGATGTTGTTGAGCTTAGGACCAACAAGAACTCGACGCCATCAGAAGACTGGCTAAAGATCGTCAAATCCAACCATGCCCGCAACAAGATCAAAGCCTATTTCGTCAAGAAGGAGCTCGAGGACAAGGAAGAGTTCATCAGAGCCGGCGAGATTGCCTATAAGGAAGAGCTGCGCAAGAGAGAACTTGACATTGAAGAGTACATGGACGAAAAGAAGTTCGAGAAGATCTATGGCATGTTCCAGTTTGCGACCTACAATGACCTGATGTATGCGATCGGCTGCAAATCTTTGTCGCCATCTTCGGTCGTTGAAAGAATTGCCAAGCTCGGCAAGAAGGAGATCGATCTTGATGTCCTCAGCAAGATAACGCAGAAGAACGCTGAAAGAAAGAACCGTTTCGTATCCAAGACCGGCATAGCTGTGCAGGGCGTTTCCAGCATGATGATTGCCTTGTCGCCATGCTGCACACCGGTATATGGCGATGAGATAACCGGCTTTGTGACCAAGGGTCAGGGCATCAAGGTTCATCGTAAAGACTGTCCAAACGTACTGCGTGAAAGGCGTGTCATCGATGTCGAATGGGATGCCGATAGGCCTGAGATCAACTATGAGGCTTCCATAAGGATCTATGCCAAGGACCGTTCATATCTTCTGACTGATCTGGTGACGGTCATTGCCCAATACAAAGCTAATCTGACAGCTGTCAATATCGTTGCCAACAACGAGGATCTTTCTGCCAGCGCCTCCATGTCGATCATGGTCAAGGACCGTGACCATCTGGAGATGATAATGGCCAATCTGCGTAAGGTTGAGAGCGTCATTTCGGTTGAAAGAGCCATCAAATAGTGCTAGAATTTAAGCGTCAATAGGGAAAGGAATCTTCAGATGGAAGCGTAGAGAGGATCTGGATGGTGAAAGGATCCATGATATCTGATGAGGGACAATTCACTGATATCTATGAGAATAGATCGTGAAGTCACGTTACAGACTCAAAGGGCATGCGTAGGCATGAACTAAGGTGGCACCGCGTAATTCAACGTCCTTAGAAGGGACGTTTTTATTTTGAAAGGGAGGCATTATGACATATCAGACAGTTAAGGGAACATATGATTTCCTGCCAGAGAACCTGCTGAAGTTCAACGACATCTGTGCGATGTTCAGACATTACATGGAACTCTATGGCTATAAGGAAATCAAGACACCAGTATTCGAATATACCGGCGTCTTCGCCAAGGAGAACGATACATCAGACATGGTAACCAAGGAGATGTATACCTTTTCGCCTAACGGCAAGGATTCTTTGACCTTGCGTCCTGAGGGTACGGCAGGGGTCATCAGAAGCTTTGTCGAACATAAGCTCTATGGCACAGGCGAACTTCCTTGCAAGCTGGCTTACATCGAGGAGATGTTCCGTCATGAAAGGCCTCAGAAGGGAAGACAGCGCCAGTTTACGCAGATGGGCATCGAATGCATCGGCGATAAGGATCCTTTGATCGATGCTGAGACCATTGC
>CALFPO010000033.1 GCA_937919165.1 uncultured Bacillota bacterium
AGAGGTATCTATTGTTTTCGGAAAAATATCTATTTTCCATTCATATAAGTCACTTTTATTTTGATACTTTCGTATGGTATCTACCGTTATTTTAAACTGTTCTTCTATAATCACATAATTAGGTCTTTCTTTTGGTGCATATAAAAGATAGCCAGCTTCACCCATCAAAAGCCATCCAACAGCGCGGCCCCAGCCGATAATTCCCAGTTTAGAATCCGTACATATTTCATATCCATGATATGGAAGAAGCGTTTCATCATCCATTCCATATTTAACAAAATTCAAAATCTGTTTTTCAGCAATATCATATGCTTCATCACAGGACATTTCACGTCCCCATAAAGAAAGGAACGGGCATACCATGCCTATCATATCCACAAGCACATATTTATTATTCTGTTTAGGATTATACAGAAAGCTTCCTTCTTCATCCTTAGGCGCAGTCATAAGATAATCATATATCATTCTGGATGCCCTCTGATATTCCTCGCTATCATTCTCCGCAAATGATTTTCTTAAAAAAGCTAAACCACTGACGGCATCTTCAACACTTCTAACCTGAAAACCACCCGATGACCATTTACTTAAAAAGGCATCTAAAACCTGATCTTCCATTTTGCTATCTTCAATAGCAAGAGCAAGCATTCCATTAGGCCAGCTTATACAGTCTCTTTTAGGAATAGCATTTCCTCTTCCTATCATTTTTTTTACTAAATTTTTAGTTTTTTGCTTAATACCAATACGAGGATAATCTATTAAATCCTTTCTGGCATTCTTAAGCAAGGCAATCTGCATTTCCTGATTCATAGAACTCCATCAATTTATTCGCCTGGATAGTTACTTCAAATCCAGCGTCCATAACCTTTTGGTTGTATGAATATCTTCTACCATATTCAATTCCATCTATTTCAATTGTATCAGTCGCATCGTTCTTAACCATGTCATTGTTATCAATGTTTGAATCATTTTTTCCAGTATACCTAATGTTAACATTAAGAAGATTCACTGCTTTTTCGGCCCACTTCTTAGGATCATCACTCAGACTTAACGAACTAATAAGTTCAGTTACAGCTACTTCATCGCATATCGAATCCGACATAAGGACTGGAAGTCCTGAGGCCTGTGCTTCTACCACCGTACCAGGAAGCCCTTCATATCTTGATGGATAGATAAAGCAGTCCATCGCCTGATAATAATCAGAAATATTAGTCTTCATGCCTTCAAATATCACATGTTCTTTTATGCCTAATTCTTCCGAAAGCGCCTTAACCGCATCGTCGGCCCATGTTGCACCGGCAAGTATGTAAGTCATCGATGAGCAGGATGTCTTTGCCAAAAGTATGCTTGAGCAAAGCAAAGTTGCCGAAGTTTTGTTAAAAAGTTTCATTTCTCACCATGAAAAAATAGTGCTGTTTAACAAGCTATGGGATTATAGCGGTTCATAGTGTAATATGAAGACCACACGGAGATATAAATGGGAAGAAAAATTGAGCTCGGAAACACAAAATCTTCTTTATTTGCAATAAATCAATGGCTATCACATATTTACGCATCACATCCAAGGTTTCTTCCCATCAAACCAACCTTTCTCATTCCAATACTGCGTTTCAATTGGTGACGAGTTCCAGCCTTTCTTTTGCATCATTCCCATCATCCAAAACATAAATCTAGTCTTTATGCCAACAGAAGGTGTTGCGGTTTTACTTAACTTTCGTGCTAACATAGTTGTTTTTTTCTCTATCTTTTCCTTCTTATCCGCAGATACACCATCGAAGCTCATAGCCTGAACTGCCATACCATATTTGTAAATCTCAGGAATACCCAAGTAGAACAAACAGTCTTCAACATCTTTCATCGCAGACTTAACCCCTGTCCCTGCAGCTGTAGATACAATAACAGCCTTCTTCTTAAACATAGATTCCATCGGTCTATGAGCCATCCACAGATCAAATGTGAGATCAAAAAATGATTTTAATGGTGCCGACATATGCATACAATACGTCGGTGTTGTAACAATTAATATATCTGCCGCGTCTATTGTCTCAATGATCTTCTTTTTTTCTTCGTAGTAAGGACATGCAGAAACGTCTTCAATACACTGATAACAGCCTGCGCAAAAATGATTTAAGTCCTTTGGAAAGAAAAACTCCGTAATCTCGTTCTCCCCTTCTATTTTATCAGCAATCATTCGCCCGATATGATATGTGCTTCCATTATGATTCTGCCCATTAAGCATTACTATTTTCATTGCTGTGTACCTCCGTAAATTTTGCTAAATTGTCTAAAATGCTTTTCTAGTAATTCTAATGCTTCCTTTTCTCTATCCGGTTCTCTGTCACATAAGGTTAATAGCATATAAATTGGCGCATAAAACTGAAGAGTCATCATATCCACATCTGCATGTATAAATGCTCCACTTGCTACCATAAACTGAAACAACATCTTTTGATAAGAAATTGGACCATCTACATATTGTGAAGAATAAATATTCGCAAATTCTTTATTATGAAATTGCTCTATGGTAAGTATCTTTCTAAACCGACATGTATAGTCATCATGTAGAAAATACAAAAATAACCCGGTTCCAATTTCTACCAATTTATCCTCTGAAATACTGCTATATAACGATGCATCTTCCGTTGGATTCATACCACTAATATTTAAAACACCAGCCTGAGCTTCATATCTTTTGTTCATTTCATCAATGATTGCATTTAAGTCATCCATTGATTCTAAGATATCGCTGCGCTGTTCTGTAAGGAATCCATATCTTTCGCTTACCTGAGCATATTCTTCAATGGCACCGATGTTAACATCACCGATTTCATTCATACGTGCCTTGATTTCCTTGTTTTCCTTCTGAGCCTTTGACATTACAAAGTCTTCAGTCTTATGTTCAAGGGCTTCAAGATATGTTATTTCAAAGTTCTCCCAAAGCTTACCCTTCTGTGACTCAAGAACTGCGTCCTGTCTTGCCTTCTTAAGGTCTGCTGCATAAAGCTGGTCGTGAAGAGCCTTGATTTCCACATCAAATGTCTTCTGTGATGCGGCTATCTTATCCATCTCTTCGTTGAGCTTTGCCTTATCTGATGCAGCTTCGTCGATTACGCCCTGAAGTCTCTTCTTTTCTTCTGTCTTGGCATCAGCTTCTTCAGCAGAAACCTTATCTCCAAGAAGCTTAAGTCTTTCTTCTTCAAGTTCTTCAAGAGCTTCTTCTCTTTCATCTATGCTTTCAGTGATTGCATCGATATCACTCTGGATTCTTCTCTTAAGAGCGTCAACACCCTGCTTTTCACTTTCGCATGCAGTGGCATCAATTCTTGCCTTTGT
>CALFPO010000034.1 GCA_937919165.1 uncultured Bacillota bacterium
AAAAGTGGACTGGTATTTTTTTTACCATTGTCCACTTTTACAGTAGCACTTTATTAGTGAGTTATATCGTGTATACCCAATTTCTCGGGCATACCCATTATATCGGGCATGCCCATTATATCGGGCTTTTAATGTTTAATTTTTTCCTAGAAAATATAGCTATAGGAACATATGATTCACTACAATTACGACAAGCTGTTCCAACAGCTCAAAAAGAGAAACATATCAATATATAAGCTAGAAGAAAAGATGGGCATAACTAGAGGCCTATTGGGTAGACTCAGAAAAAACTGCAACACAACCATAGATACCCTAGCCCAGATAGCCTATGTTTCCGGTATTGAAAGAATCGAAGAAATGGTAACTTTCATAGATATCAGGAAAGGCAAAGAATGTGAGATATCGATTTCTTTTGATGTGTTCTTTGATGATACGCTAAAGAAACTAAACATAAATGAAAACGATCTTATAAAAATATATGGCATTTCTAAGTCAATTCTAGAAACAATGAAAGCAAACGATCAAAAGATAGAACTTAGTGAAATTATCACGATTGCCAATAAGCTTCATATCCGCATCGACGAAATCATGACGGTCAACTATATATATATAGGAAGCCATAAAAAAACATTAATCAGCAATCTTTTTTCATATTCAATGTCTTATACTTAAGTCATGAACAATACAATAAAAGAACTAATTGAAAGGCAATCAATAAGAGCCTATACCGACCAAGAAATAGATCAAGAAACAAAAAACCAGATTATTGAAGCAACCGTAAATGCCCCAAGTGCAGGCAATATGCAGATGTATTCGATAATCGATGTTACTGATCAAGAACTGAAAAATAAGTTGGCTGTTCTATGTGACAATCAGCCATTCATTGCCAATGCAAAGATGGTCTTCATCTTCTGTGCCGACTATCAGAAATGGTATGACACATTTGATGGATTGAATCTAAATCCAAGGCATCCTAGAAACAGCGATCTCTTGCTTTCGGTAGAGGATGCACTGATAGCTGCCCAGAACAGCGTAACTGCTGCCTGTTCACTAGGAATAGGTTCATGCTACATCGGAGATATCATGGAGAACTATGAAGAGATAATCTCTCTTCTTAACCTTCCAAAATATGTTTATCCTGCATGTATGGTTGTCTATGGCTATATCGATAAGAAGCATAAACAATTGAATAAGCCTAAACGTGTCGATAATAAATATGTCGTATTCAATAACGAATACAAGAGATTAAACAACGAAGAACTAAAAGATATGTTCTTGGAAAGAACGTTGCCTCTAGGATATGAGGAATGGATGAAGAGATTTATTGAAAGGAAATACAATTCTTCCTTCAGTGAAGAAATGGCTCGTTCAGCAGATAAATATATAGAAAGATATAATAAGTAAAAAAACAAAGGAGTACCACGATGGAATTTGACGAGAAATACTGTATTGATACTTTTAAGAGACTGATTGATGTTGATAGCACTACAGGACAATATGAGAGTATCCAGAAAACATTGTGCGATATCATCAATGAACTTGGATATGAGTATAAGCTAGCACGCAAGGGCGGCGTGATTGTCGACCTAGGAGGCGAAGGCGATCCATTGCTGGTATCAGCACATGTTGATGATCTTGGGCTCATGGTTAGACATATCAATTCAGATGGAACTCTTAACGTATGTCCGGTAGGAGGTCTTTTTCCTTTCTATTGCGTAACAGAAAATGTCAAAGTATATACTCGTGACAATGATGTCTATACTGGCACTGTATGTCGCATTCCTGCTTCGCTGCATGTAACGGAAGAAGAGCTGACTACTGTTCTTCCTGACTTCAGAAAGAATGTCTGCGTTGTACTAGATAATGTTGTAAAGAATGCTGATGATGTAAGAAAGCTTGGCATTGATACAGGTGATTTCGTTGCCCTTGAGCCTAGGTTCACAATATCTAACGGATATATCAAATCAAGATTCATTGATGACAAGGCTTCAGCTGCCGTGCTTCTGACTGTTCTTAAATCAATAAGAAAAGAAGATCTTAAGCGTAAAGTATCTTTCTTCTTTGCAATGTATGAAGAAGTTGGACACGGCACAAGCTGGATACCTGAAGGATTCAATGATGTATTGGCTGTAGATATAGCTCCAACCGGACCTGAACAGAATTCAGACGAAAAGAAAGTTTCTATATTCGCTAAAGATACCAACTTTCCATATCATGACGAAATGACAAACGAACTAAGAAACTGTGCAAAAGAAAACGGCATCTCTTATGCAATGGACATCTTCACACCACATTACTCTACAGATGCCGATACTTCTATAATTGCTGGATATGATGTTCGTCATGCCTCCATCGGTCCCGGTACAGCCAATTCCCACGGGTATGAACGTACACATATTGAAGGTTTGAAGAACACATATCTTCTGTTGACTATATACATAAGTAAATAATCTAAATATATATCAAATATCAAAACGCAAAAACTATATTAGTAGCATTTTTTACATGCCCCATATCCGTTCTGCACAGCATATTCTAGAGTAACCTGTCTAGCTCTATCTGGATCCATATTTCCACAATGGTTTATTCTATGATACTTAGATCCTGTAGCTGATAGCCAGACCATTTCTCCAGATCCGCCCGAATTGGATGAGCTTGCTCCAGAACCAACAGAAGACCTAACAACAACCGGAGCTGATTTTACTTCAACCAAAAATGACGCTTCTTTATTGTTGACTGTTTTTGCGGTTATGAGAGCTGTGCCGACGCTTAAGCCTGTAACTATTCCATCTTTATCAACATTGGCTACTTTGTAGTTACTGCTCTCCCAGCTAATATAATCGTCATTTACCTTACTTGGAACAAAAGTCACTCCTAACTTCATTGTTTTTCCAGTATATAAGCTATCGCTTTTAGCCGAAATGGAGATAGATGATGCAGGAGGATATGAAACGGTTATTTCAACGCTGTCCTCAATAGAATTTGAAAAACTAGCAACAATTGTTGCCGTTCCAGCAGATACTGCAGTTACTTTTCCATCTTCATCAACTTTCAGAATTCTGCTATTAGATGACGACCACTTAACTTCCTTATTCGTTACATCAACAGGACTATATTTGATGCTCAATCGAAGTTCATCGTCTGTTTCTATATCTTTTTTACTTCCCTGAATTTCTATGTAGTCAGGAATAACTTCAAAAACTTTTACGTCACATTCGGCGGTTGGGCCGTCAGCCGATTGAACGGTTATTGTTGCAATACCTTCAGAAACAGCAATAACTTTTTTGCCCTCCACTCTAGCTATATTGTCGTCGCTTGATGACAAAATATAGTCTTTATGGGTACTGTTGAGCGGCAATATGTTTACCTCTGGGAAAGCGCTTCTTCCTATACCAAGATCAAAACCATTTATGCCAATATACTTTACTTCTATTGGATTGATATGAATTGTTTTTAGATCATATGTTATATCATCACTAATAATAGATGCCTTTAGTGTCCCTTCATTAACTGCAATATAGTTGCCGTTTTCATCCTGTTCAACCAATGAATCATCATTGAATACAACTAGCACATTATCTGTGTCTGCTGTTTTTGGTACGACCTCATATTGCAAATCCAATATATTCCCAATTTCTATGTTTTCTTCGTCAATAAAAAACGATATGCTGTCAGCATCATTGTTAAACACGCTACAACCTACTATAGAGAATACTATGAGTAAGATGCCTGCTAGTCGAAAAAAAATGTTTCTTTCCTTAATCTTTTGCATATTATTTTGATTTAGTTGGCTTTTTTGTTCAATTATTAGCCAACTTTTGCTCTCTTTATAAGGCTATTATATCATTACGCATTAGTTATATATGAAAAAACATCATCCCTTATCTCTGTTTCAAATTCATAAGGAATTTCAAAAACATTTTCACCAGTTTCCATTTGACTATCAACTAGGTCTCCATTTTTGCTGACTAAGCCAAGATAGTAGAATTCTTTTGCTTCTCCGTCATCCTTGTTCTTTTTCATGAACATATGGATAGCGATGTTGTTTTTCTTAGAATTTGAAATCAGTTTCGCGTCAGTTGATTCTTTGGTTCTAGGATGCTTTGATATAGCCGTTATTTCTTTTTTATTTTTGAATACATCTCCGTATTTTATACCAAGTGCCGCATTTTCCTTGTCATAGTTAATAAACACAGGAAACGTATTAGAAAACTTGTCATACTTATACCCGCCGACGTTCAACGACACTTCGGCTGTTTCCCAATTCAACAATCTGAAAACATCATCATATGAGTACTTTTGATACAAGACAAGATCTGTATCTTTGTAGGTATTTTTATAGAAAGTGTTATACCTGTTTATTCCGAATTCAATGATTTGATCAACCATCTCTTTGAATTGCTTATTTTTTAGAAGACCATCAAATACTTCTGATATTTTATAATCATCTCCGTCTTTCTCAATAAATATTACATCCTTATATTTTTGCTTTGCTGGTCCCACTTCAAATTTGCCTGTTAATTCATTGATGATCGTTTGTTTTGTTTTATCTTTAAACTCAGACCCAAAATTATAAATCATCGATTTTTTTAGATTGGAAAAAGCATCCTTCCTGTATATGGCCAATTGTCTAATAAGTTCCAATTCCAGAACCCTCTTTCCTGTTGCGAATCTAGTCGACAAAAATTCTAAATACCTTTCGGACAAATCATCAAGCTCATTCTTATAATCATCTTCGTATTTGCTTAAGAATGCATGGTATGATCCCAGTTTCTTTATGATTAAATCTGGATCGATAGACTCATATTTATCAAAATCAATCATTGTCGGAATCGTATTTGCTAATCTAGCCTTCAGTTTTTGATATGCATCTTTAATAATCTCAATAGATTGGAATTTGGCTGTATCAATGGATTTATAAATTCTATCTTTCGTAACTTCATCAAACGATATTGTCGAAGCTCCTGGAAGAATAACATTTTTCTCGTACATGAATCTTCTTAATTCATCCTTGTTGTACTTAAGAGATCCAGATAAAGCTATAGGTATCATAAAATTATTGGTATAGTTGCCAATGAAGTCTATAACATTTACATACTCTTTTCCTTTGCTCTTTCGTAATCCCCTTCCTAACTGTTGAACGAATATTATAGCTGATTCAGTTGGCCTCAACATCAAGACAAGATTCACACATGGAATATCTACGCCCTCATTGAATATATCCACGGTGAAAATAAAATCAAGATAATCTCTTCTTGTATCTTCATTCTCTAGAAGGCTTATAGCATTCCTTCTTGCTTCATCACTATCGTTGCCTGTCAACGCTTTAGTTCTATATTGGCTGTGTTCATTAAACAGTTTCGATAGCTCGATTGCTTCTTCTTTTCTGCTAACGAATATTAGCCCATGCGGTTTCTCGCCAGAATAGTCATATTTATTGATTGCATCCAAAATATGATTAACCCTGTTCATGCTAACAAGTTTGCTAAATGATGTTTTATCATCTATCACATTTCCATCGACCACAAGATCGGATATTCCAAAATAATGGAACGGACACAGAAGATCATATTCCATCGCTTGCTTTAGCCTTATTTCGTAAGCAATATTATAGTCAAACAATTCATAAATCTTCTCTGGCTTGTCTGTTCTTTCTGGAGTTGCTGACATTCCAAGCAAGAATTTTGGCTTAAAGTATTCCAACAAAACTCTATACATTTCAGCCCCTGCTCTATGAACTTCATCAATAACTATATAGTCAAATTCTTTGGGATCAAACCGGCTTAAATATTCCTTTTTTCCAATAGTGCTTATTGTTGAGAAAAGATAGTCGCAATCATCATCCTTTTGAGTTCCAGTGAACATGCCCATCTTCTTATTCTTGATAATATCCTCAAATGATTCCTTTGATTTTCTAGCTATTGTTTCTCTATGTACTACGAAAAGCATTTTTTCCGCATTAAATTGTTTCACGTCAAATGCGCTTAGATATGTTTTTCCTGTTCCAGTTGCGGAAATCAAAAGAGCCTTATTTTTCCCGGATTTTCGCATATCGTCCAGGCACACCAATGCCTCGGTCTGCATCTTGTTTGGTTCGAATACTCCTCTGTATTGCTTGCCAACATAATAAATAGGCTGCTGGTAATCTTGCGCATATGTTTCTATCCATTCTTCAGTAATTGGATCAGACTCGCTCCATTGCTGTTCAAATTCGCTTTTGACCTTGTTTACTATTTCTTCATCTTTGTAACTGTTCAGACAAATATTCCATTCCTGATTAACGCCCAGTGCATCTTGTGTTAAATTCGAGCTTCCTATCATTATTGAGCATTCGTCTTCAATATTGAAAAGATACCCCTTAGGGTGAAATCCGTCTTTTTTGTATATTCGGACTTCAACGTTTGTTCCTTTGAAAAGATTAAAGAGGCTTCTAAAAACTTTCGGAGAATTAAAGCCTAGATAAGTTGATGTAACGATTCTACCTTTTTTCCCTTTGCCTATTATGTCAAGAAGTGTTTGTTTTAAAGCGCTCAATCCTGAATCGGAAACAAATGCAACAGACAAAGCAAAACTATCGCAGATATTAAAACTGTTTTCAAGTTCTTGAATTACTTTTATATTGTCTCTTACGCTGTTATAAATTAATTTCGGTGCTTTAATGTTTTGTTTTAATGTATTCATCGTACCTATTAATAACTTTTATATCAGCAGGAACCCATTCAACATTCTCACAATATGGATTTATCCATTTAATTGCTGAATGGTCATGCAATACCAAATCGTCCGTTATCAATGAACAGATAAAACAATCCATGACCAAATAGAAACTATCGTATTGGTGCTCTACAGTACATAAAAACTTATCAACATTTATTTCTGTGTCAAGTTCTTCTTCTATCTCTCTTTTTAAAGCTTGTTCACCAGTTTCGCCTTCTTCATACTTACCACCAGGAAATTCCCAAAGGCCAGCAAACTCGCCTTTTAATCTCTGAGCAATCAATATCTCTTCATCTTTTTCGATAACTGCAGCAACAACATGTAATGTCTTCATAATTTGATTCTATTATTTTTGGTCTGCTTTAGCTATATTATTAGCTACTAAAACATCATTTATTATAAAAATAAACTTCATTCGAAAGAAAAAGCGTTTATTTCAACGCTTAGAAGAATGAGAGGACAAATCCGACTACCGCCAGGATTTTGAATAGAGTCGGTACATCAAGAACACCGAAGTTCCATTGAACCATGCAATGGTTGTCATGCCAATATACCGCATACCAGATGCCATAGCCTATAGACATAGACGCAAAGATACAGAATAATGTATGAAACATAACGATACCTCCTTGTCTTGTGTTTTCTGATTACATAAGCCTTTTGTAGATATCGAGCATTGATTCCATCTGATAGGAAAGCAGCCAGGCTGCATTGTTGTATTCGACTTCCTTTTTGATCACCTTATCGATAAGCGGCAGGACATGCCTTTCCGTTTCATCGATATACATATATATCCTGTCCCTTGATAGCCCCCATGATATGGTTGTCAGGTTGTTGCACCTATCGACACACTTGATAAGGGCTGCCTTAGGATTTTTTGATATGGCCTTGAAATATTTAGCTAGGTCATCATCCTTGCTTAGTGATGGATCCTTTTCATGGGTCAGAAGCTTAACCAGTTCCTTGGTTTCATTGTCAACTGGAAGATCCTTTAATTCAACGTCACAATCCTCAACCACATCATGAAGAAGACAGGCCGCAATGATTGCATCATCCTTTATGTCCATGGCCAGCATATGACATGCCAGATTAAGTGGATGATAGAAATAAGGAACATCAGAGTTTTTGCGCTTTTGTCCCTTATGGGCTTCCTTGGCAAATTCCAAGGCCTTCATTGAATTTGATAGCCTATATGACTTGATTGAAGCCTTAACGAATGTTTCCATATGTCCTGCATCATATAGGTTCTTTTTGGTAGAGAAGCCATAGCCTCCTCTGTTTTCAACTAGTGATGATACAGACACTTCAAGTACCTTAGCTAGTTCGATAAGATTCCATGTATCGGGAGCATATTCATCCCTTTCCCATGATGAAACAGCCTGATATGATACTCCTAGCCTATTGGCCAGTTCATCCTGTGTATATCCTGCTGCCTTCCTAGCAGACCTGATCCTTGTTCCAATCGTATCGCTCATGAAATTGCTCCTTTCATTCACATATATATGTTACGGTCTTGTATCAAATATAGACACAAACCTTCCATTGATATTATATCAGTAAACTCAAGTCATACTTGAGTAATGATGGCTCCCATAAGGGAGCCATCATCATGAGAACATTCAGCATGCAAGCACGATGATGTCCTCGACCTTGATGTCATTAAACTTTTCAACCTGCATACCGCATTCATAACCGGAAGCGACCTCTTTGACGTCATCCTTGAAGCGGCGCAGAGAAGCAAGCTCGCCCTCGTGAACAACGATGTTGTCTCTGAGGACTCTGACCTGACAGCCGCGCTGA
>CALFPO010000035.1 GCA_937919165.1 uncultured Bacillota bacterium
TCACAGGGCTTCAGGCTGACTTTTTAGAACTGTCTACTTTCCGTTGACAAGTTCATCAATGACTATCCTTTCGTTTAGCTATTTATGATGCAACTATTTTGTTGCGTCAATGATTGCCTTGAAGGAATCAATCTTCAATGAAGCACCACCGATCAATGCGCCATCGATATCTTCGCATGACATGTATTCAGCGATGTTTTCAGGCTTTACTGATCCGCCATACTGGATTCTTACTGAATCAGCAGCGAAATCACCAAGCATAGCTCTGATTTCTTCTCTGATGGTCTTGCAGCAGTTCTCGGCAATTTCCATGTTTGCAGACTTGCCGGTGCCGATAGCCCAGATTGGTTCATAAGCGATAACCATCTTGGATACGCACTTCTCGCAAAGATCAGCCAGACCACCATGAAGCTGCTTCTTCAGCACTTCAGTAGTCTCACCAGCATCGAACTGAGCTTCAGTCTCGCCAATGCACATGATTGGTGTGATGCCAGCATCAAGAAGCTTCTTTACCTTCTTGTTTACAGTCTCATCAGTCTCAGCGAAGTACTGTCTTCTTTCGCTATGGCCAACGATACAGTGAGTAACGCCCATTTCCTGAAGCATTGGAACAGACACTTCACCAGTGAATGCACCAGCATCTTCAAAATGGCAGTTCTCGGCAGCAACAACCAGATTCTTGGCGTTGTCTACGGCAACCTTAAGATCTGTGAATGGTGCGCCGATGCCATATGTAGCATTCTCGCTTACGGCAAATTCATCGACGTTCTTGAAGAAGTCCAATGTCTCTGCCATATTCTTGTTCATTTTCCAGTTTCCTACGATAATAGCTTTTCTCATTTTCTCCACCTTATTTCTCGTTGATGATGTCTACACCTGGCAAGCCGTTGCCCTCAAGGAATTCAAGGGATGCGCCGCCGCCTGTAGATACATGGCTAACCTGGTCAGCATAGCCCAGCTGCTTGATGGCTGCTGCAGAATCGCCGCCACCGATGATTGTTGTGCCTTCAGTTTCAGCCAAAGCCTTAGCTACAGCGTTTGTGCCGGCTGCCAGTGTTGGGTTCTCGAATACGCCCATTGGTCCGTTCCATACGACTGTCTTGGCTTCCTTAACCTTAGCAGCGAACAGTTCAGCTGTCTTAGGTCCGATATCAAGGCCTTCCATATCAGCTGGAATAGCGCATGAATCAACTGCTTCAGTAGCGATTTCAGCATCGATTGGATCAGGGAAATTAGCTGCAACTACAGTGTCAAGAGGAAGCAGCAGTTCTTTGCCAAGCTCATTAGCCTTGTCCATCATCTGCTTGCAGTAGTCAAGCTGCTCGTCATCAACCAATGACTTGCCGATTTCTTTGCCCTGAGCCTTCAGGAATGTATAAGCCATGCCGCCGCCGATGATCAATGTATCGCACTTTTCCAGAAGGTTAGAGATGACCTTCAGCTTATCAGCAACCTTAGCGCCGCCAAGGATACCTACGAATGGTCTTACAGGATTCTCGACTGCATCGCCCAAGAACTTCAGTTCCTTTTCAACCAGGAAGCCTGCAGCTGATGGCAGATGAGTAGGAATGCCTACAGTTGAAGCATGAGCTCTGTGTACGGAACCGAATGCATCTTCTACAAACAGGTCGCCTAATGATGCCCAGTATGCGCCCAGTTCAGGATCATTCTTTGATTCGCCCTTTTCATATCTGGTGTTCTGCATAAGAACGATTTCACCCTCATTCATGTTAGCGATAGCGTTCTCCAGTTCTTCACCCTTTGTTGCGTTAACGAAGATGACCTTAGTCTCAGGAAGATGTTCCTGAAGCTTTCTGGCAACGATAGCCATATCATTCTTCTTCTTTGCTGCAGCGATCTCTTCATCTGTCTTCTTATAGTCGATCTTTCCTAAATGAGACAGCAAGATAACCTTTGCATTGTTTTCTAGCAGATACTTGATTGTAGGCAAGGCAGCCACAATTCTGTTGTCGTCAGATACTTCGCCATTCTTCAATGGGGTATTGAAATCGACTCTGACAATGACCTTCTTACCCGCTACGTCTAAATCTGTAACTAGCTTTTTAGCCATATTAAAACCCTCCTAAATTACAACCAAATTATAGCACTAAGTCCGCTTCAAAAAAACCAGATGCTACGCTTCAGCATCTGGTTTGTCTTCATCTTCGTTTTTCTTCTTCTTGCCTTTTTCTTCAATGCCATATTCCTTGCATTTTCTGGCATATTCCTTTTCAGCTTCATTCAATTCTTTCAAAATCTCTTCTAAACTTCTCATCTTCTAAAACCTCACAGCATTTCCAATTCTACCATAAAAATCATAGAATAGTATTATGTATGTCAAAGAAGCCACAGATAATGAGATAGTCATCGAAAAGTCCCGTTTCATCTGCTATATGATGCATATTGAAGATGAGCCGTCATATAAGGAATACCTGATTTCGATCAGAAAGAAGCACCATGACGCCTCTCATGTATGCAGTGCCCTCATCTGCGGCAACATCAGACGCTCAAGCGATGATGGCGAGCCAGCCGGAACTGCTGGAGCGCCAATCCTCAATGTCCTCGAAAAGAAAGGACTGGATCAGACATGCGCCATCGTCGTAAGATATTTCGGCGGCATCAAGCTTGGTGCTGGAGGTCTCATCAGAGCCTATGGCAATGCCGTAAGTTCCTGCCTTGATAAGGCTATCCTATGTGAAAACATATCATATCCAAAATATCGGATCTCCCTTCCCTATGACATCGCCAACAGGCTAGAACGCTATCTGCGCAGCTCAACGATCCTTCTAAACAGCGAATATGGCACAGAAATAGCCTATACCTTTGCCATCGACAATCCAGAAAAACTAGATAAGATAAGTGAGATATGCAAAGGCCTAAAGCCGCAATGCATCGGTGAAGAAACGATCCAGAAAGTGATACAATAAAGCCATGCCTAAACAAGACATAATCAGACTCGTATACATCATCCTAGGAGCCAATGTCCTCTTCTTTTTGATCAAGCTTCTTGTGAAACTTAAGAAGATGGGCAAGAATGCTTCAATGCTAAGCCAACAGGTGGATGGCATCAAGGCAAAGCTCGACAGCATGTCAGAAAAGAAGGAATACATCGATCATAGTATCTCGACAAGCTACTCCTTCTTTGCGGTCATCTTCGGCATCTATCTGGTCGTCAAGAAAGCCATCAAAGACTACAGAGATACCGACGACAAGAAAAAGTCTGTATCAAAGTCTCTATTCAATGGCTATGTCCATCAAGGGTCCATGGCCAAGCAGCTTCTTTCAGGAATCAAGAAATAACAGTTCTTGTTGCATAGACAAAAAAACGATCTTCATTCGAAGATCGCTTTTTGTTTAGAACATCGATTCGTTCCAACTTTCAGGTATATCAAGCCCCAGAAGCTTGAAGACGGTTGCGGCGATGTTGGAAAGTCCGAATTCGCCTTCCTTGAGCTTCACATCAGCGTTATAGATGATGAATGGAACCTTATTGAGAGTATGGGAAGTCTTTGGCTTCAAAGGATCTTCCTCTTTCTTCTTCTTTTCGTACATCTCATCGGCATTGCCATGGTCAGCAGTCACAACCAGAATGGCGTTATTCTTTTCGCAGGCATCGACGATTCTCTTGAGATTGAGGTCTACAGATTCTACACCGATGACGGTAGCTTCATAGTTTCCGGTATGGCCAACCATGTCGCCATTAGGATAGTTTGTCCTTAGGAACATATATTTGCCTGATTCGATGGCCTCGATCAGCTGATCGGTGATGTCTGATGACTTCATCCAAGGCCTAAGATCGAAAGTGCACAAATCAGACTTGATCTCTACCCATGTCTCCAGTTCATCAGAGAACTTCTCTGAACGGTTGCCGTTCCAGAAGTAGGTCACATGGCCAAACTTCTGGGTTTCGGAGATAGCATAGGTCCTGACATTGTTCTTGACCAGGTATTCAGACATGGTCTCCTTGATTGAAGGAGGGCTTACCAGATATCTTGATGGGATATGCAGGTCGCCATCATATTCCAGCATGCCGGCATACATGACATCAGGATTCTTTGCCTTTTCGAACTTGTTGAAGTTCTTGTCATCAAAGGCTTTGGAGATCTCGATGGCTCTATCGCCTCTGAAGTTGAAGTATATTACTGAATCATGATCATTGATGGTTCCTACAGGATCTCCATTATCATCGACGATGACGAATTCGTGCAGGTTCTGGTCTGAACAGCCTGTTTCGCTGCGGTATGTCTCGATGGCTTCGGTTGCCGAACTGAACTTGCGTCCGTTTCCTTCCACATGGCACATCCATCCGCGGTGCACCATTTCCCAATCAGCTTCATATCTATCCATAGTGATATACATTCTGCCGCCGCCTGAAGCGATTCTGGCATCGAAGTTATCATCATTGAGGGAAGCCATATGATTTTCGATATCGTCTATATAGGTGAGTCCAGAAGTTTCTGGCACATCTCTGCCATCCATCAGGACATGGATTCTTACCTTCTCGATGCCCTCTGCCTTGGCCTCGGTAATCATGGCCTTGAGGTGTGAGATGTTGGAATGCACATTGCCGTCTGACAATAAGCCAATGAAATGCATAGTGTGTCCCTTGGCATTCTCAGCTAAAGCCTTCCAGGTATCTGATGCAAAGATAGCCTTTAATTCAATCGATTCATTGACAAGCTTAGCGCCTTGCGAATAGATCTGCCCGCAGCCGATGGCGTTATGTCCCACTTCTGAGTTGCCCATATCGTCATCGCTAGGCAATCCCACAGCTGTGCCATGCGCCTTGATGCGTGTATAGGCGCCATGTTCCTTGAGATAATCTAAAGTTGGGGTATAGGCATTGTTTACGGCATTGCCGAAATCCTTATCGGTATCGCCGATGCCGTCCATTACTACTAATACTACTGGTCTGTTATTCATAATAATCGCTCCTAAAAAAATGATTGTGGATCAACCACAACCATTATACAATATTTGCTACTTTGTTCCGTATATTCTGTCGCCGGCATCGCCAAGACCTGGTACGATGTAGCCGATCTCATTGAGATGGTCATCAAGGGCAGCCAGATACAGATCAACATCAGGGTGAGCCTCTTCGAATGCCTTAACGCCTTCAGGAGCACCTACCAGACAAACCATCTTGACGTTCTTGGCTCCTCTTTTCTTGACCATATTGACAGCTGCGATGGCGCTTCCGCCTGTTGCCAGCATTGGATCGAGTACCAGCACTTCAGCATCAGGCAGTTCCTTAGGGAATTTGGCGAAATATTCAACTGGTTCAAGTGTTTTCTCATCGCGGTACAAACCGATAAAGCCAACCTTTGCAGTAGGAATAAGGTCCATGATGCCATTGATGAGGCCCATGCCTGCTCTTAGGATTGGCACCAGAATGACTTCACAATCAAGTTCCTGAGTATCACATGGTCCCATTGGTGTAGTGATATGCACATCCTTCAAAGGAAGGTTTCTGCACACTTCATATGCCATAAGCGAAGATATCTCTTCAAGATTCTCTCTGAAATCCTTATGTCCTGTCTCCTTCATACGCATCTGCGTAAGCTTGTGGGTAATAAGTGGATGATTCAAAACTGTAACCATATTCATTCTCCTTCTTTATTCTTTGCTATTATACAAAAAGATTGTGCAAATGACACAATCTTTTTTAAAATCATAGTTTATTGTACGTGAAATCGATGTTTTTCTTTACGATATCCAGCAATTGCGCCATATCGGTGATGTTTTCATTGGCCTTTGCTGCAACAATCTCTTCGCTGCGATCGGCATCCAGCAGATATCCGACCGTATATGAACCATAGTTCTTGCCGCAATTGATGTCCATTACCGAATCGCCCACCATGATGGAATCTCTGTTCCAGCCATTTCTGCCGATCAGTTCCCTGATTCCCTCAGGATCAGGCTTGAGATTCTTGACATCATTCAGTCCACAGATGTCATCGACATAACTGTCAAGTTCGAAAGACTTGAGGATCTCTACGATTCCTTCATGTGTTCTGGTAGAAAGGACAGCGATATGGTAGCCATCATCATGGAGGGTCTTAAGCACCATTGGCGTATTCTCGGTCGGTTTGTTGCAGACAGGAGCGACCTCACGCTGTCTGGCACGATATACGGCATAGAGCTCATCATAGTCTACACCAGGAAAGTATTTAGGGAAAAGGTCTCGCAAGGCTGGACCAATTACTTCGTTCTTTATTTCAGGCGTAAACTTCGCAAGGCTGGAATACTTCTTGAACAGAGCTTCATAACCTGCGATGATCGAATCTCTTGTATCCACCAAGGTGCCATCCATATCGAAGATGATGGTTGGCTTATCTTTCCTGAAGAACTTCTGCAGTATGCCAAGATATCCAAGCAAGCCGATAACGACAAAGGCAATCGATGTAAGCTGAGCCATCCTGAAGCTTCCAAGATACAGAGAATCGGTACGGCGGCCTTCAATGAAGAAACGGACCACTCCATACCACATCAGGTAGCAGTATCCAAGATCGCCTCTTTTGTTCTGCCTTTTCTTCAGGACAAAGTGGATAAGCAGGAAACCGATGAAGCACAGCATCGATTCATAGAAGAACAGTGGCTCATAGTAATGTCCATTGATATACATGCCATTCTTGAGGAATGAGAGTATGCCATCGAAATAGGAAGCATCGACCTCTCCGCCATGGCATTCCTGGTTGACGAAATTGCCCCAGCGTCCCATGCCCTGTCCAATCAGGACATTAGGCAATAGGATATCGATGATCTTCATGAATGGCACATGCCTGTACCTGCAGTCGCAGTAGACGAAGATGGCTCCGGCTACGATGCCACCCTGGATCGCCAGACCGCCATCCCAGATTCTGATGATGTCGGCTGGATTGGCTAGGTAGTACTTAAGGTTGAAGAAGGCACAATACCATAGCCTTGCTCCAATGATGCCTACCCAAAGGGTATATATGAACAGCGAATCGAACCATTCCATGTTGATGTATTTGGCCTTCTTTGCCTCGTTGCGAGAAAACAGATAGGCGCCAAAGGCACCAATCAGAATCAGGAAGGCGTACCATCTAATGTCAAGGTTCAATGAACCAATGTTGAACGATATCAATGTATAGCGGTCAGGAAACAGTTTCATGGCTATCTTTCTCCATTTCTCTTTATCTCTTCACGGTATCTTACCTTGAATTCTTCATTGGAATCAATACCCTGCTTCTTCAGGATATAGGTCGTTACCGCTGATTCGATGATGACAGACAAGGCCTTGCCTTCGGTTACAGGCACAACCAGCATCGGTATCTCGACGCCAAGCACCGAGAAGGTCTTGGTTATCGGATTGAGACGGTCGGTCTCTTCCATTTCTTCATATTTTACCAGCTTTATCACGAAATCAAGCGTGCAGCTGTTCAGATAGGTGTTGGCACCGAAGATTCTGGTGACATCCACTATGCCAAGTCCTCTGATCTCCAGCATCTTTCTTAGAAGCTTTGGAGCTCTGCAGATGATATCGTTATGGACCAATGAAACATCGACACGGTCATCGGCCACCAGCATGTGTCCGCGACTTATGAGGTCAAGAGCCAATTCGGACTTTCCTATGCCAGACTTTCCTGTAAGCATCACGCCCTTGCCATAGATGCTCATCATGACGCCATAGATGTTGTCGACCGGAGCAAGCTTCTCGGATAGATATGACACCAGATCGACCACCAGCTGATAGGTCTTGCCATCATATCTGAAGATCGGGAAGTTCTTGTTTCTGGCGATATCAAACAGCACCGGCAGATCCTTGCATCCTTCCGACAGGACTATGCAAGGCGTATAGGAGTCGGTGATGATCTCAAAACGCTGACGCTGCGTATTCTCGTCAAGCTTGGTCATATATTCATATTCCTTGTTGCCAAGCACAACGACACGCTTCAGGTCATTTGATTCCAAATATCCCGAAAGCTCAAGTCCAGGTCTGTTGATGTCTGGGGCGATTACCCAGCGTTCAAGCGACTCGTCATTTCCGGTGATCTGTTCAATGCCAAAGACTTCCTTGATCTCCCTTACATAGACGCGCTTGCTAAGCTCTTCATTTGCCATTCTCTTTCTCCAATACTTCCTTCAGATACTGACCAGTATATGATTCTTTCACTTGGGCAAGCTCTTCAGGCGTACCGGTCGCTATGACTGTTCCGCCCTCATCTCCGCCTTCAGGTCCCATATCGATGATATGGTCAGCACATTTTATCACATCGAGGTTATGTTCGATGACCACCACAGTATCGCCATTGTCGACGATTCTGTCTATGATCATTACCAATTTCTTTACATCATCCATATGCAAGCCAGTTGTAGGCTCATCAAGCACAAACATCGTCTTGCCGGTCGGCTTCTTCTGCAGCTCGGAAGCCAGCTTGACACGCTGTGCTTCACCGCCTGATAAGGTTGTAGCCGACTGTCCAAGCTCAATATAGCCCAAGCCCACATCATACAAAACCTGGAGCTTGTCTTTTATGCGCTTATGGTTCTTGAAGAATTCCAAGGCTTCCTTGACTGACATCTTCAGGACATCATAGATTGTCTTGCCTCTATATTTTACTTCCAGGGTTTCGCTGTTGTAGCGCTTGCCATGGCATTCTTCACATTCGACATATACATCCGGTATGAACAGCATCGAGATCTTTCTGACGCCATCGCCCTGACAGGCTTCACAGCGTCCGCCTGGCACATTGAAGGAATAGCGAGACTTGCTGTAGCCACGTTCCTTGGAATCAGGGGTCATCGCAAAGAGGTCTCTGATGTCATCGAAGACGCCAGTATAGGTTGCCGGATTGCTGCGTGGCGTACGTCCGATCGGATCCTGCGTGATGTAGACGATCTTGTCGATATTCTTTAGCCCTTCGATCTTATCGTACTTGCCAGGCCTTACCCTTACTCTATCCAAAGACTTCATGACTGCCTTGGTCAAGGTCTCAATGACAAGCGATGACTTGCCTGAACCAGATACACCAGTTACACAAATCAGTTTTCCTAAAGGGAAATCGGCATTAATATTCTTAAGGTTATTTTCTTCACAGCCAACAAGTTTTAAATGTTTGCCGTTGCCTTTTCTTCTTATCTCAGGAATTTTAATTTGTTTTTTGCCAGATAAGTATTGACCAGTAATGGAATTGTCGTCTTTTAGTATTTCTTCTGGAGTGCCAAAGAATACTAGTTCTCCGCCATCTTTGCCAGCTCCAGGGCCTATATCACAAATATAATCGGCATTCATCATAGTTTCACTATCGTGTTCCACAACGATAATGGTATTATCTAAATCACGCATTTTCTTTAAAGTATCAATTAATTTCTTATTATCCTTTTGGTGTAAGCCAATTGAAGGTTCATCTAGTACATATAGAACTC
>CALFPO010000036.1 GCA_937919165.1 uncultured Bacillota bacterium
TGCAGATGTAGTTCAATGGTAGAACGCGACCTTGCCAAGGTCGACACGAGGGTTCGATTCCCTTCATCTGCTCCAGAAAGCAACAAAAGCCCTTAAATAAAGGGCTTTTTAAAAACTTTATATTACCATGCTCCTGTACATTTCTTTTATATTTGAAAGACAATGACGACAATTATAAGGAAGACAGAAAATTCCGGTATATAAAACCTCCTAATTATTTAGGAGGTTTTACAGGAAAAGGAATCTATTCTATTTACGTAGTGTAATCAATTCATCAAAGTCATTTAATTTCAATGGAGTTCCTAGTCTTTTTGCAATAGTATACATTTCAACAGTTTCTTCCATTGCTTCTAATATCTTAAATGCTTCTGATATGTCTTTACCAATAGCAACGACACCATGATTGCTTAACAGTGCAACATCCCTATCTTTCAATGCATCTTCGATACCTTTAGCTATTTCATAAGTTCCAGCTTTTCCGTATTTAATGCATTTGATTGCTCCCTTCATGAAAACAGCAAAGGTGACACAACAATCCATTTTGATGTCCTCGCCAAGCATTGCATATGCGGTCAAGTACTTGCAGTGACAGTGAATTACAGCATTGCAATCCTTTCTTGCATCAAGTGCGGCTTTATGAAGCCTATATTCACTAGAAGCTTTGCATATACCATCAATTTGTTGCTCTGTATCATAATCTAATACAGCAACTTCATCTTCTTTTAGAAATAATTTTCTTTTTCCAGATGGAGTAATATAGAGCTTTTTGTTTTCTCTATCATAAATAGATATATTTCCTTCTAGAGCATTAACAAACCCTTTTTCCTCCATTAATTTAGAGTACTCAACCAGTTCTTTTTTAATATCGTTATTTACAGTCTTTTCCAAAAAGAAGTCCTCCACGGCTCTTGAATGCTTCAGTATCAAATACTTCAGGATTCTTTATAGTGATATTCTTATTTCCTTTAAAGAAATTTTGTAAATGAGCTTCCAATAGTTCATATTGGTGAGCATCTCTTTCATCAGTAATACCAGCAATGTGTGGAGTCATAATCAGCTTGTCTGGATCTGTAATTCTGAAATAAGGATTATCATCATTGATAGGTTCCGTCTTATAAACATCAATAGCAGCAGCGCGAATTGTGCCATTTTCTAATGCTTCGATAATAGCCTGTTCATCTGTCAGCTTAGCTCTACCAGTATTGATCAAGCATGCTGTTGGCTTCATCATCGCTAATTGCTCTTTGCCTATCATATTCATAGTTTCAGGCGTAACTCTTGCTAACAAGACAACATAGTCGCCTTCTTTCAAGCAATCTTCTAAAGAAAGCATTTTTACATTTTCTTTGGCTGCATCTTCTGGTTTAACGTATGGATCATAAGCAACTACATTCATACCTATGCCATTACATAATTTAGCTAATTCTCTACCATTCCTACCATAGCCAACAATAGAAACGGTCTTTCTATATAGCTCAGAAGAACCCTTCAAGAAACTGAATTCAATTTTTTTCCAATCCTTATTTCTGATTTTAGTTTGAGCTCTAATAATAGGACGAGCCAAGTTGAACATCAAAGCTAAACTTAGTTCCGCTACAGCGTGCAGACATCTACCGCCACTAAACAAAACAGGGATACCTAAATCTGTACAAGTCTCAATATCGATGTTTTCTTCAGGACCATCTCTAACGCTCATCACAACCTTTAGATCTGGGCAGTTTTCTAATACTTCTTTCGTAACTCTATCGTAGCCGCAAACAAACAATTCGCAGCCTTTTAAAGCCTCGATCAGTTCTTCGCCTTTTAATCCAGCGTCAATACCAGAAGCAAAGTTTGCTCCGCCTCTAACAAGGTCGTAATGTGATTCGTAGTATTCGCCCCATTCTTTATTATTTTCAGCAGTCCATAGCATTTTTAACATAAACGAGTTTCCTCCTAATCTGTTTCATACAAATTATGCATAAATAAATCAAGTATTTCGTTATAAGCAATTTCCTCGTCTTCGCCATCCATATATACAGTAATTTCGGTGCCTTTTACAGCGCCTAGAGAAATAACTTGTAAAATACTCTTTGCATTAGCTTTCATTTCATTGGTCGCAACTTCAATTTTACATGAAAACTTTTGAGCCAATTTAACAAAAACAGCAGCAGGTCTAGCATGCAATCCTGTACCGTTTTGAATTGTTGTTATAATTTTCTTCATATAACCTCTTAATAACCATAGATGAGCGAATGATGACCGATTTTGGCCACCATTCGCTTGATATTAACATAATATTTGTTAATATTTATATGTCATCTGATTAAGTAGTTCGTTTTTAAAGGGCTCGATACTATTTGTCAGATGATATTTTCTTTTTAGTTAAAATAAGGAATCCAGCTGTGCAAGCAGTTGTTACACACATACATAGAATCCATAATGGAAGATTATTTGCAAGAATAGCAACGAATTGGCCACCATGTAATGCAGGAACTTCAACGCCCAGTGTATAAACTAAACCACCACCGAAGAATCCGCCAATAAATAATGCTGGCATAACTCTCTTTGGATCGTTCAGAGCGTAAGGAATGCACATTTCTGTAATGCCTACAGCCCAACCACACAGCAAGCTTACTGCACCGTCATGTTCTTCTTGAGTAAACTTATCCTTAGCAAGTTTCATTGCTACATAAATTCCCATACATACAGTTGTACCACCGACCATTACTGCTGTTGTTGGAATATAGCTTCCTGTTTCAGAAACAATAGCCATTGCTGTAATAAATGCGGCATAGCCTAAAGGACCACCCATACCCATGCCAACGCAACCGCCTAATAAGCCGCCAACGATGAATGGAGATTTAGTAGATACAAATGTGAACAGATTTACTAAGAAATCCATTAACCAAGCACATACTGGCGAAATAACATAATTCATTGACAGGAATGTGAAGAAGCATCCTAAGAACGGAAGAATTACCAGACCTTTTGCAGAATCTAGACCGCCAGGAAGCTTGATGGTTCTGTTGATGAATCTTACAAAATAACCAACAACACATCCACCGATGAACGCAGCCAAGATACCACCTGAATTAGCTGAGAATAAGCCAACCAGTAAACCAGGTGCTAGACCAGGTTTGTTAGCGATACGATATGATGCATACATGGCAACAATATATTGCATTGTGTTGAATAATACATCACCCCAATTGTAAAGCTGATCAGCAAATGAACCTGGAACGATCGCATCTAAGTTGCCGCCAACTGTCAATATAGATATTGCTCTCATAAGGGCACCACCGATAACTACTGGAATCATATAGCCGATACCAGTCATTATGGCTTCTCTACATTCGATTAAAACTTTTTTTACTTTTTCCATTTTTTATCCCTTTCTAAATTAATCTTTGTAAAAACCTTTCTCTTTAATAACGTCTAATACTGTTTCTGGATGGCGAATGCTTGTATAGACGCTTACTTCAATAGTTTTAGATTTGTATTTATCAAATCTATCTTGATCATATAGATCTCCGCCGGCTGCAATTACAATTACATCGGCTGTTTCTAAATCTTCTTTTGTTAATTCATTATCGGGACCAAGATTTCCATCTCTTTCGATCTTGCATTCATGGCCTATACCCCTAAAGTATTTTTCCAATGCTTCAGCACACATGTAAGTATGAGCCATACCGATAGCGCATGATGTTACCCCTACGATTTTCATTTTTTCCTCCCCTTATGATAGTGGTCTTAATTTTTTGGCCTGTTCTATGCCGGTTTTGACTATAGTGTCTGCGTCATCGCTATTAAACAAAACATCAACGAATTCTTGGTCCATTAATAGTCTTGTAATAGTAGATAACATCTTAATATACTCATTGCTGCTAGATTCTTCTGGGATAGCCAACATAACAGATAATTTAACTTCACCTGAAAAATTATTTGAGTTGTACATAAATGGTTTAGATCTGCAAATTGCAACTGCTGCGTTTTTAACAGTGGAACTTTTTCCATGAGGAACCGCTAAATTATCTCCCATATAGGTAGAACCAGTGTCTTCTCTCTCGTATAATGCTTTCTTAAATTCTTCTACACTTTCAATGCAGCCTGATTTGTATAGCATATTTGCCATATGATCGAACAAGTCATCTTTATCTACAAATTCAGAATTACTGATGTCTATTAAATCAGGTTTTAAAGCATTACTTAAATCTAAATTTTCCATTCATTCACCCCCTTTCGACAGGCTTAACATCATAAGTAACCTTTTTATTACTAATTCCTCTGTCTCTATTTGACCAATTCTGATTTTTGCTTCCACTAATCTCTATTAGTTCGCGCAACCTTTTCTTTATACCCGCTATTAAGTGGGTATAGATTTCATAACTTGGTTCATTTTCAATATCTGCTGCGAAAATTTCTTTATATGCGCTTGCTGCTAAATCACTGAAAATATTGACTTTGTTTATGCCTGAATGACAAGCCTTTTCTAATGATTCATCGCCCGTTCCTGAGCCGCCATGAATTACTAAAGGTATGCCGACTTCTTTCTTGATTTTCTCTAACAATTCGAAATCGAGTTTAGGTGTTCCCTTATACATGCCATGAGCAGTTCCAATAGCAACAGCCAAAGAATCAACATCAGTTCTATCAACAAATTCTTTAGCTTCTTCAGGCTTAGTGAATAGCGATTTGTCATTTGGATCATATTCTTCGCCTTGACCGACATGGCCCAATTCAGCTTCAACACTAATTCCAAGACTGTGGGCAAGTTCGACGATCTGCCTTACCTGTTTCACGTTTTCTTCAAAAGGCAATTTCGATCTATCGGCCATTACTCCAGTAAAGCCTGCTTTAAAAGCAGCTAAAGTTTCCGCAACAGATGCACCATGATCCAAGTTGATTGCAATCGGTACAGATGATTGCTCGCACAAAGTATTAAAGTATTCTCTTACAAAAACAAAATCAGGCCTCATAAAAGTGGCTACATCAATAATTAGTGGAGCATTCATTTCTTCTGCAACCTCAATATATGCTCTTAGTTCCATTTCGTAACACGCATTTGGAGCTATAACAGCATAATTGTTCTTATTAGCATGGTCCAATATCTCTTTCATTGAAACTAACATTGTTTATCCTCCTTTCATTTTTCTTTGCAATAATTATTTTCAAAATTTACTAATACGTTATGAAATTCTTCATAATTCTTTGAATTAGTAAGTTTTTCCAATACAGATGGATAGTTCACTAACTGCATCAGTTCTGATAACGCACGCAAATGCTTTGTTTTATCTACTGCAGAAAGTGAAATGATTAGCCTTACAGGATCAAATTCCTTATTCCCGAAGTTTATAGGTTTCTTTAGTGTGATAAATGACATTCCAAGCTTATATGCTCCATCTTCAGGCCTGGCGTGCGGAAAGGCCAAACCATCAGTAATAACGATATTGGGGCCCAATAATTCTTTTGAAGCAATCATGCTGCTAATAAACTTCTCGCTGATAGTTTTGGTTCTTAATAGCAGATTCCCAGATGTTCTTATTGCTTCTTTATAATCCTTCGCATCCACATTGAGACTTACATGCTCTTCTATTGCTAGCTCACTTAAAAGTTTTCCTTTATTGTTTTCTACGAATCCTTCTATATTTAGGAAATCAGAAAGCTTTTCGTACAGTTTCTGTTGATTATTAACCGTACACTCTGTCGCTATTATATTGATTAGTTCATATATATCGATCGTTTTGTCTTTTTTGCTAGGCTCATCGGATATATTCAGATTCTTTTTGATCAGACTTATATCTTTATCTGACAATAACGGAGAAACACAGATACATTTCTTATTTCCTTCTACAAGTGGTGTAGTTGAAATGATTAAATCTATATCATCATCATTGTATTTTTCAAATTCTTTAACCGAGCAGACGTTCTTTACTACAATATTTGGGAATTGATTGCATACACGGCTGCTCAAAAGATTGCTTGTGCCAATACCGCTTACGCATACAATTAGAACTTTTACTTTATCGTTTTTATTAACAAGAAGCTTATTCCTTTCAATAGATGCAGCTATATGGATAGTTAAATATGCTATTTCATCGTCACTTGGAACTACGCCAATGTTCTTTTCAAAGAATTGTTCAGTGCTCTTGCAAGCTTGATATACATCAGAATAAAGATATTTAACATCATCTTTTACTGGAGGAGTCAGTACATTAATATCAAACAGAACTCTATTAACCATCTGCGATAAATGTATTATTAAGCTCTCAAACAATGTTTCGTCATTTAAGAGACTGATCTTCAATTGCGATTCAATCAACTTTATGAATTCTCTTACTAGGTAAACATCTTTGCTGTTATATGCATTTGTATTTGTAATATTCTGCACTGACAAAAAAGCCAATATATTGAAGTATTCTTCTTCTGGAATTGCCGTTTTTATTTCTTTTTCAAAATCTTTTTTATATTCATTTATCCATTTTTCATATTCTGTTAATTTTTTTACTAAAGAGGCGCTATCGGTTGCTCCATTAAGATACTTTTTATTATTGATTCTAAGAAGACATATGCAAATCATAAAGTAAGCATTCAGATATGCTTCATCTGTAAAGGAGGTATTTTCTAAAGCTTCAAATTTCTTTATAAATCTATCTGCCGCATTATTGTAATTATATTTAGCTATTTCTTTTAAAAATGAGTTCAATATATTGTCAAATACAAATAGTTCTTGCTTTTCATTATTTTCATATATAACTTGCACAAGTATATTCTCAAAATAAATACTAATATATTCTAGTATTGTTCTTCTTAGGTTCAATTCATCATATTCTAAATAAATGCCTCTTTGATCATGAATGATGTTTATGTTTCTTTTTTCTAACCATTTAGATATTTCATCAATATTCTTTAATACAGTGGTCTTGCTAGATTTGGTTAATTCTACTAATGCAGACATCTTAATAGGCTTAGTATTCAAAAACAGCTCTTGAATTAATAATTCGTCTCTTTCGCTATTGACGTAATAATTTGTATAATCTGAAATATTCTTCATTAATAATTGAAGGATCTTTTTGTTGTTGATATCGCCATTTAATTTAACGCCAAGATTCTTATCCTGTTCAATTGTTAAATCCGTATTATCTAAAAACGTTATTATTTTTTTAATATCGTCTCTAATTGTTCTGGTTGTAACATTAAAAATATCTGCTAATTCTTCAAAACTAACATAAGTTGATTGTTTAGATAAAACTTCAATTATTTTTAATTCCCTTTTCATAAAAGTTTTTTGACTTCTATAGCTTACAATTCAATAATATAACCGCTTACATTGTTATAAAAGTTCTATTTTTTTCTAGTTTTTTTGAAATTTTTATTATAAATTTGTTAAAAAAATCACAGTTGGAAAGAAATTAATTAATCAGCACAAGAATGTGCATATGGAATATAAATGAGACGTGCCATGGTGCCGGTACCGCTTGAAAAAGCCCTTGAGAATCTCAAGGGCTTTTCGTTTATGATGATGTATCTATTATTGCTTCTTGGTCTGCAGCTTGTAGTCTCCATAGTATGAATCAACCAGAATCTGCTTGATGTCCTCCAGCATTGGGGTTCTAGGGTTGGCTGGAGAGCACTGGTCTTCATAGGCCAGGAAGGCAATCTTGTCGAGATTCTCCATCCATCTTTCCTCTTCACAGTTCTTCTGGTCCTTGAAGGCCATGTCAATGCCGACTTCCTTACATAGACGGTAGCAGGCATCCGCAAAAGCGATAACACCTTCTTCAGTCGTCTTGAAGCGGCAGCCGATCATCTTAGCCAAAGAGGCATACTTCTCATCAGCCTTGTAATAGTTGTATTTAGGCCAGATGCCAGGCTTGGAGTTCTTTGTTCCGTTATATTTGATTACCCATGGAAGCAGGATTGCGTTGGCACGTCCATGAGGCACATGATATTCGCCACCAATCTTGTGGGCAATGGAATGGTTCAGTCCTAGGAAGGCATTGGCGAAAGCCATGCCTGCAAGGGTTGAAGCATTATGCATCTTCTCTCTTGCTTCCGGATCGTTCTTGCCGTTGCGATATGCTCGAGGCAGATATTCAAAGACAATCTTGATTGCCTGCAGAGCCAGACCATCGGTGAAGTCTGAAGCATAGGTAGAGACATAAGCCTCTATGGCATGAGTCAATACATCGATGCCGGTATCAGCCGTGATGACCGGAGGAAGACTCATGGTCAAGGATGGATCGACGATTGCTACCGTTGGCGTCAACGAGTAGTCAGTCAAAGGATACTTCTTGTTTTCTTCCTTGTCGGTGATTACCGCAAATGGCGTTACCTCGCTTCCTGTTCCGGAAGTTGTAGGTATACAGATGAGTCTAGACTTTCTGCCAAGTTCAGGATACTTGAAGGCACGTTTTCTGATATCCATGAACTTCTGCTTCAGGTCGTTGAAATCGACATCTGGCTGTTCATAGAATAGCCACATGCCCTTGGCAGCATCCATGCTGGAGCCGCCGCCCAACGCGATGATCGTATCTGGCCTGAAGGCATTCATCAAAGATATGCCCTTCTTGACGGTCTGGATCGATGGGTCGGGTTCGACATCACAGAACAGCTGTACCTGGACCTTGTTTCTTCTCTTCTCTAATTGATTGGTGATTCTTGAAACGTAGCCAAGGTCAACCATGGATCTATCGGTTACGATGAAGGCTCTCTCGATGCCACGCATGCCGACCAAATATTCGATAGAGTTCCTTTCAAAATATATCTTCTGAGGTACTTTGAACCACTGCATATTGTTTCTTCTCCTTGCGATTTTCTTGACATTCAAGAGGTTGATGGCGCTGACGTTTCCACTGACGGAGTTATGGCCATATGAGCCGCAGCCCAAGGTCAATGATGGAATCATGGAGTTGTAGATGTTTCCGATGCCGCCCAATGACGATGGAGAGTTGACGCAGATACGGCAGGCCTTCAGCCTTTCGCCATAGGCTTTCGCAAGGTCATCATTCATGGTATGGATGACAGCCGTATGTCCCAATCCTCCCTGTTCAACCATGGCTTCAGCCTTATTGAAGCCATCATCGATCGAATCAGCCTTAAGCATAGCCAGAACTGGAGAAAGCTTCTCTCTTGTCAGAGGCTCCTTAGGCGAAACCTCCTTGCATTCGCAGATCAGGATAGAGGTATCCTTATTCACCTCAAAGCCGGCACGTTTGGCGATATCGTAAGCAGACTTTCCGGCAATCCATGGATCAAGTTTGGCATTGCCGCAGTCCTTGCTGAAGGACTTGACGCCAAACATGTTTTCTTCCAGCATCTCCTTTTCCTTCTTGCTGCAGAAATGCACTTTGTATTCCTTGAAGAGCTCCTTGGCATCTTCATATATCTCTTTATCGATGATGACAGCCTGTTCAGAAGCACAGATCATGCCATTGTCGAATGTCTTGGACATGACAAGGTCGTTTACAGCCTGTCTTAGATCAGCAGTTGTTTCGACATAGGCTGGAACATTTCCTGCTCCGACACCAAGTGCTGGCTTGCCGCAGCTGTATGCTGCATTGACCATCGCGTTGCCACCTGTAGCCAGAATTGTCGCTACATCTGGATGTTTCATCAAAGCAGTCGTTGCCTCCATTGACGGAGTCTCAATCCACTGGATGCAGTTTTCAGGTGCACCTGCCTTGATGGCAGCATCATACACTACCTTGGCAGCCATTGCCGAAGACTTCTGTGCTCCCGGATGGAAAGCGAAGATTATCGGATTTCTGGTCTTCAGACAGATCAAAGATTTGAAAATTGCCGTACTGGTTGGATTTGTTACTGGCGTAATAGCACATACGACACCGACCGGATCAGCGACATATGACATGCATTCGACATCATCTTCCTCAATGATGCCTACTGTCTTCATATGACGCATATGATTTACTACATATTCACAGGCAAACAGGTTCTTGGTTGCTTTGTCCTCAAATACGCCTCTTCCTGTCTCATCAACGGCAGCTTTGGCAAGATTGCCATGCTGGTCCAATGCCGCAACCGAACACTTGGCAACTATATAGTCAATCTTGTCCTGATCATAGCTCATGAATTCATCTAGCGCTATCTTGGCCTTCTGGACTAATGCATCGATCTCTTTTTCTACACTCATAATTGGTACCTCCATTTGTTAAATAATTAACATGTTAAAATTATCACATATAAATATTGCTTGTAAATACTTTTTGTTATTTTTTTCACAATTAAGCGCTTACAAATAAAAAACTGGTTTCCCAGTTTTATGCATACATATATATTGGCTTATCCCTTATTCCTTTTTCATCAGCAGAGACAGCAGCACGAATAACCCTGATGATGCTAGAGACGCCATACTTAAGCCATGCAGAACGTTAAAGGCACCGGTGAATCTATAGGTCGCAAGTGCGGTCGCAAAGGCTATGATGCCGATCAGCAGCAAGATTCCCTTGGTGAAGAACGTGAGTCCGAAAGCTCCGCAAACCAGATGGATGCCAGGTATGACATATATTGCGAGTCTAAGCAAGGTTGATGCAGCATCAGTGCCTGCCAAAAAGTTCATGATGGTCTCATTGCTGTCGAACTCGCGACTTAGAGCGAAATAGAATGCTGTTGCCAGCACTATCTCGATGGCTGCTATGATTCTTAGCGGTTTCTTGTTCATCGTTACCTCAGTATCTTATCTTTACCAGATACAATCCATTAGGATCGGCATTATATCTTCTTTTTGATTTGTCTGGATGTTCCAGCATTTCCCTTACATCTTCAAGTTTCTTCTTGCCTCTTCCGAGGTCAATAAGGGTTCCGACCATGATCCTTACCATATTCTTAAGGAATCCTGTTCCTGTCACTCTTATTATAAGCATATCCCCCTTCTCCATGATCTTGAACTGCTTGATGGTTCTAACCTGGTTAGGGTATTCCTTGAGACTTGAGGTGTTGAAGGATGAGAAGTCATGGGTGCCTACATACATCTTTGTAGCCTTCTTCATCAGCTCGACATCAAGCTTGTAGAAGCACTGATAGGCATAGCCATTGAGGAAGACATCATATTCGCCAATATTGATGCGGTACTCATAGGTCTTGGTCTTGACTGAGAAGCGTGCATGGAAGCTATCATCGACTTCCTCAATCTTAAGTATATGTATATCTTTGGGAAGCAAGGAGTTGAGCGAAAAGCGAAGCTTATAGGTGTCCTTCTTCTTATCGCTATCGAAATGGCATACCTGATCAAGGGCATGGACACCAGCGTCGGTGCGGGAAGACATGACGATCCTGATCTTCTCGCCGAAGATCTTTTCCAGCTTCTCTTCAATGACATCCTGGATAGCCAGAGCATTGATCTGAGACTGGAAACCGGCATAGTTTCTGCCGTCATAGGCCATCGTCATCTTATATCTCATAGATAGAACCTTGAGGCAATCGAGAAAGCAACAGCCATGATGCATACAAGCAAAGCCAGATAGTCAGTCCAAGCAAACTTGAGCACATGGTATCTTGTACGCTTGTTGCCTGGCACATACCCTCTTGCCTCCATGGCATCTGCAAGCTCATAGGCACGTTCGAAAGCTACCGAGAACAGCGGAACGATCAATGAAAGGATCGAAACGATCTTCTGGCTGAGCGAACCGTTCTCAAAATCGACACCACGCGACTTCTGGGCATTCATGATACGCATCGTCTCTTCGATGATGGTTGGAATGAAGCGCAAAGCAATCGATATCATCAGCGCAACCTCATGGGTTGGGAAATGCACGATTTCAAGCGGCTTTAGCAGCCACTCAATGGCAAGCGTCAGATCAAGCGGTTTGGTGGTTGCGGTCAATAGAGTCGTAACCATGACCATCAATATCAATCTGGCCACCACAAACAAGGTACTGAAGACTGCATCGCGATATATCTCAAACTTGCCGATCGTAAACAGGACATCACCTGTCTTGACCGTAAGACAATTAAGCACCAGCAAAAAGATCATCATGAAGACCATCGGCTTGAAGGCCTGGATGACCATCTTGAGTCCGATCTTCGACATCATCAAAGCTATGAGCAGGATGATTCCTAAAGCCAAGAATACCCACCAGCTTTTTGGCACAAAGATGGCGACAATGAAAAGGAACAAGGCAATAAGCTTTGAACGCGGATCCAGACGATGGATGAAAGAATCAAGCGGTATGTATTTTCCGAAAACTAGATTGTTCATTTTCTCACCTGCTTGCTGACTTCAGATATGATCTCATCCAGAGTCCTGGCTTCTGCAGAAACCTTGAAGCCCTTCTCTATAAGCATATTCTTGAATACGACGATATCAGGTTCCAGCATATTCAGGCTCTCAAGCTTCTTCTTGTCGTTGAAGAGCTCAAGGGTCGAACCGTGATAGGCTATCTTGCCATGAGACATGACAACCGTCTCATCGCAATAGTTGTATACCATCTCGTTGTCATGGGAAACGATGATGATGGTCTTGCCCATCTTTCTGTTGAGCGCCACAAATAGGGATATCATCTCCTTGGCGCCCTTTGGATCAAGTCCAGCCGTCGGCTCATCAAGAACCATGATCTTAGGATCGCAGGCGATGATGCCAGCGATAGCTACACGTCTTTTCTGTCCGCCAGAAAGCTCTAGCGGAGAGGCATTGAAAAGATCCTCGCCGATGCCCACAAGCTTTAGAGCTTCCGCAGCCATCTTGGTGGCTGCATTCTGGTCAAAACCAAAATTAAGAGGTCCAAATGCCACATCCTTGAGCACCGTCTCCTCAAACAGCTGATATTCCGAGAACTGGAAAACCAGTCCCACATCCTTTCGAAGCGGCTTGAGGAACTTCTGCTTCTTGTCAGCCTCAAGCACATAGTCCGATACCTCAAGGCTTCCTCCGCTTGGCAGCAGCAAGGCATTTAGATGTTCGACAAGCGTCGACTTGCCTGAACCTGTTTCGCCAATGATGGCGGTGATTACGCCTTCCTTGATGTCCAGATTGATATCATCAAGGGCCTTATGGGCATAAGGCATATCCTTGTCATAGATATATGTCAACGATTTGAACGATATTGCCATAATTCATCCACCATACCTTTCAGATCATTGCTCTTGAGCTTTATTTTTCTGTCGCCAAAACCTTCCTTAACCTTTTCGGTGAAAGGAATATCCAGATCGATCTTCCTGAGCAGATCAGGCTTAGAGAAGACCTGGGCAGGAGTGCCTTCCATGAACAGCTTGCCCTTATTCAAGACGATGCATCTATCAGACTGCAGAACCTCTTCGATATCATGGGTTATCGAAATGATGGTATACTCGTCGCCTTCGGCCAATTCAGCCATCAGTCTCTTAATTTCCTTCTTGCCCTTTGGGTCCAGCATCGATGTAGCCTCATCAAAGATGATGATCTTTGGCTTCATTGCCATGACGCCCGCAATCGCTACACGCTGTTTCTGGCCACCCGAAAGATTCTGCGGTTCACTATCCAGAAACTCGCTTAAGCCTACCTTCCTAGCATATTCCTCTATGATCTCTTCCATATCCTTAGATTCCACCAGCCTGTTCTCAAGCCCAAAAGCGATGTCATCTCTGACAGTCGAACCGATGAACTGATTATCAGGATTCTGGAATACGATGCCAAGGATCTTGCGGATCTCTGGCATATTGGCTTCTTCAACCTTCAGGCCACCAACCAATACCTGGCCTTCCTTAGGTTCAAGAAGTCCAGCGATCATTTTGGCAAGCGTAGACTTGCCTGAACCGTTATGGCCGATGATGGCCACATAGTCGCCTTCCTTGATGGAAAAAGACACATCGTCGATGGCCTTTCCCGCATCATTGTAGGCATATGAAAGATTCTCTACTTCGATAATATTTGTCATAACTATTCAATTATACTATGAAATGCCTTGCTCAGCTGATAATAAAGTGCTATTGTCCACGCTTGGCATAGCTGAAGCCATCAAAGGTTTCGCTTACTTTCTTGAGATTATCTCTTATGTCTATATGTTGAGGACATGCTTCTTCGCAAGCCCCGCATTCAAGACAGGCGTTGGCTCTAGGAGAACCAGCCTCGACAGTATTTATGTAATAGACATTCTGGGAAGACATGCCCAGACTCTTTACGCTGTTGTATAGAGAAAAGAATGTTGGGATGGCAATGCCCTGTGGGCAGACATTCTGGCAATAGCCACAGGCAGTGCATGGTACGGCCGTATTCTCGTTGATGATCTTCTTTAGCTCATCAATGAGCTTGTATTCGTCACTATCTAATGGTTCATAGCCATCAATGATCTCAAGGTTCTCTTTTACCTGTTCCATAGCATTCATGCCGGAAAGCACACGTGCTACACCTGATTGCGACAAGGCAAACCTTAGCGCAAGCGAAGCAGGAGTCTTGCTTGGACCATACTGGCCAAGCAGTTCCATAGCCTTTTCCGGAAGATTGATCAAGGTACCGCCCTTGCATGGTTCCATGACGGTCACAGGCTTAAGATGCTTTTTGCAGACCTCAAGACATTTTCTTGACTGGATAGCCTCATTGTCGAAATCGACATAGTTTATCTGCAGCTGCACAAAATCAAGATATGATCCGTATTTCAAAAGAATCTCCTCAAGCAGCTCAGGCGTATCATGGAAAGACATGCCGACATGTCTAGCCTTCTTCTTTCTCTTCATTTCGGCTACAAACTCGAAAGCCTTGCAGTCGACACATTTCTGATAGACGTTGTGTCCCATATTATGAAGCAGATAGTAATCAAAATAGCTTATGCCAAGATTATGCAATTGCTCAGCAAAGATGGCATACATATCTTCATGATCCTTGAAGTCACGAAGCGGAAGCTTTGAGGCAATCTCAAAGGCATTCCTTGGATATCTTTCGACCAGAGCCTTTCTGACACATTCCTCACCGCGATATCCATGATAGGTATAGGCTGTATCGAAATACGTATAGCCTCTTGATAGGTATTCGTCAAACATCTCCTCGATCAAAGGATAATTGAAAGAGGTCTTGTCATTGCTGTCAAAAAGCGGCAGACGCATGCAGCCAAATCCAAACAGGTTATTTTTCACCGCTAAGCTCCTCAACTTTCTTCTTCAGCAGCTCATAAGCCAATTCATAGTCATCGACATCCTTTACGGTCATCTCCATCGGACATAATCCGTCTCCTTTTCGATTCACTATGTATTCGACCAGCTGCTCATAATGATATGGTACGCCATTGTCCTCAAAGATCTTCTGTCCGCTCTTTGACAGGACAACCGTATATACTTCCTTCACTCCCGAAAGGCACATTAGCATGGCTGAAGCCTTGCCGATGATCTTATCGGCGACAATCTTGCCCCTAAAGAAATAGCGGTCATCATTTACCCTGAACAGTACAGGCTTGATGCCGCTGTCATATGAGAAATATCCATCAGAAGTCAGGATGGAATATCCATTTTTCTTAAGTTCTTCCAGCAATTCCATATGCAAATTATATCATGAAGAACTATTTGTATTATAATAGTCAATAGATATCAAGAAGGAGAAAAAACATGCCACTAGTAACATCAAAAGAAATGTTTAAGAAAGCATATGAAGGCGGATATGCCATCGGCGCTTTCAATGTAAACAATATGGAAATCATCCAGGGCATTACAGAAGCAGCCAAGGAATGCAACGCTCCTGTAATCCTCCAGGTTTCTAAAGGCGCTAGAGCTTACGCCAACAGAACATACCTTGTAAAGCTTGTTGAAGCAGCTGAAATCGAGACTGGTCTACCAATCTGTCTGCATCTTGACCATGGCGACAGCTTTGAGACCTGCAAGTCATGCATCGATGATGGCTTCACCTCAGTAATGATCGATGCTTCATCTAAGCCATTTGAAGAGAATATCGAAATCACCAAGCAGGTTGTTGAATATGCTCATGCTCACGGCGTTGTCGTAGAGGCTGAATTAGGCACTCTAGCAGGCGTTGAAGATGAAGTTAAGGTATCTGCTGAAGATTCATCATACACCAGACCAGAAGACGTAGAAGAATTCGTAAGAAGAACAGGCTGCGATTCATTGGCAATCGCTATTGGTACATCTCATGGCGCATACAAGTTCAAGCCAGATCAGTGCACCAGAAATGAAGAAGGAATCCTTGTACCACCTCCACTACGTTTCGACATTCTTGAAGAAGTTCAGAAGAGACTTCCAGGCTTCCCAATCGTTCTTCATGGCTCATCATCAGTTCCTCAGGACTATGTGAAGATGATCAACGAAAACGGTGGCAACATGCCTGATGCAGTAGGCGTTCCTGAGCAGCAGCTCAGAGAGGCTGCCAAGATGGCTGTCTGCAAGATCAACATCGACTCAGACCTCCGTCTGGCTATGACCGGCACAATCCGTCAGTTCTTCAATGAACATCCAGAGAAGTTCGACCCAAGAGAATATCTCAAGCCAGCTCGTGCAAACATCAAGGAACTTGTAAAGCACAAGATCATCGATGTACTGGGCTGCAACGACAAGATCTAATAAAAAACAAGGCTGTCAATTGACAGCCTTTACTATGCATTGTCGATCAGGCAGACACATTCAGCCATGGCTCCTTCACCCTTTCCGATGAAACCCATGCCCTCTCCGCATGTCGCCTTCACATTGACCTGCGATATGTCGCAATGAAGATGCTCAGCGATATTATTGCGCATCGCCTCGATATGAGGAGCCATCTTAGGCTTCTCGATCACAATGAGTGAATCAAGATTGACCAGCTTATATCCTCTCTCCTCCATCATCTTGTATGTCTCATCCAGAAGCTTCAATGACGAGATTCCTTCATACCTGGGATCATTGTCTGGAAAATGGGTACCGATATCTCTAAGTCCCATAGCTCCTATCAGCGCTTCAATAATCGCATGAAGCAATACATCTGCATCTGAATGCCCCAATAATCCCAATTCATAATCTATCTTGACACCACCTAGTATGAGGTCTCTGCCCTCTACCAGACGATGTACATCTTTTGATTGTCCTATTCTCATATCTTCACTTCCTTTATGTTGTCATAAACCTTGTCCCACTTCTCTAGCAGGACATCTTTCACCTGATGGCCACTTGCCACAAGCACACAATCGACACCCATAGCCTTGGCCGTCTCTAAGTCATGCAAGGTATCGCCTATCATGATGCATTCCTTAGGATCCTTGTCCTTGATCCATTCGATGCCTATCTCCGTCTTTGATGCCGCATAGATGTTGTCGATGCCAAGCACCTCATCGAAATAGTCTTCAATATTCAATTCCTCAAGCTGAATCTTCAGTTCCTTCAATGATGAAGCACTCAATAGAATGTTCTTTAAGCCTCTTTTGCGATTATCCTCCACAAATTCCTTGATACCATCAAAGACCCTATATTCATCTCTCAACTTACGATACCAGCTAAACCAATAGTCTCCGACTTCATGATAGGTATACTTGCTCCAATCAAATCCTAGACTATCGTAGTATTTCTCTACCGGAAAGGTGAAGACATGAAGGTATTCATCTTTTGTCATAGGGCCTCTGTTTAAACCAAAATGCTCAATACAGTGGTTTTCCGCTTTCATACCGGCATCGGTATCGTCAAGTATTGTTCCGTTAAAATCAAATATTACATATTTCATAGGTATCTACATTATACAAGATTCGCAAAGGTAAATAAAAAGACTTCCGTAGAAGTCCTAATTGATTAATAGTCAGAATTTTGATTTAAGCTGTAATCTTCTTCTTCGCTTTCTTCTGGTTCATCTTCATCAAGTTCAATCTGAGATAAATCGAAATGCGATTCTTCGAATTTTCTTCTTTCGACCAGATCCCATTTATTTTCCTTTAATGAAGCAAATCTTGAGTCCAGTGTCAGATCTGAATAGAACTGTGCAATCTGGTCCATTGAAGCTCCATAGATTGCTGATACTTCTTCCCATAATTTCGCAAATACAACAGGGCGCTTTTTCTTGCTAAGTATGTCGTATGCGATATCTGTCATCGACTGTTTAGTTGCCATATTCGTCTAAAATTCTCCTAAATAAAACTGATTTCCACTACTCTTTCTTCTTCCTGTAAAAGATAGTGCATTGCTAGTATATCATTATTGAATGTAAAGTCAACAACTTTAATGGGAAGTTCTATGTTCCCTTCAGCTGTTGCAACAATGATCTTTTGTTCACCATGAGTCACGATATATGTATCATGATCATCATCATGTCTTGCGATATTGATTCCATCATCAAAAATACTGACCTCGCAAAGACAGTTCTGTTTATCCAGATAGGAAAAGAATCTTCTGTCTTTCACTTCTTCCAGAACAGTCTCATCAATGCTCTGCTCATTTAAATTGATTAGTCTTACTATCGCTGTCACGTAAACTATTTTATTCAAACATAGAAATATGTCAACGATTAAACTATGATTAGTGTAAAATTATTATGTTATGGAAAATAAATATTTAAATAAAAAAGTATTAGTTATTGGTCTAGCAAGAAGTGGTATGGCAGCTATTAAAGTACTAGATAAATTAGGCGCAAAAATAACTTTATCAGAAGTAAAAGTTCCAAGTTCTCAAGAAAGAAAGATTCTTGAAGATTTGAACGTTGAAATATTAAATCAAGATATGTCAGTTTTTGAAAAGGATTTTGATTTAGTAATTAAGAATCCTGGCGTTTCACCAACTGGTCCAATCGTAA
>CALFPO010000037.1 GCA_937919165.1 uncultured Bacillota bacterium
GAAGAGCACAACCGTTCTGGCTATCCTCACCAGCATCGTCCTGTTCATCGGCATATGCGGTGTCTTGGGTGCAGGCATCTTTGCCTGGTATCTGTGCAAGGATATGCCGGATCTAAAAGCTGAAGACCTTGTCGCTCCTGACTCATCGGTAATATACGATGCCGAAGGAAACAAGATCATGGAAATAGGCATGTATCTGCGTGAGAACGTCGACTATGAAGAGATGCCTAACTCCCTCATCGATGCCTTCCTGGCTATCGAGGATTCCCGCTACTTCAGCCATATGGGCTTCGATATTCCGCGTTTCACCAAAGCGATCCTGGTCAATCTTGCCTCCCGAGACTTCTCGCAAGGCGGCTCGACCATCACCATGCAGCTGATCAAGAATACCTACTATTCGATTGATGCTGACGGAGATTCCAAGGTCGCATCGCGTGATGGCATGTCCGGAGTAAAGCGTAAGATGCAGGAGATCGTCATGGCTATCGAGACCACCTTCATGAAGGATCTCGACAAGCGCAAGATAATGGCGATGTACATAAACAAGGTAAACTACGGCGACAATATCCGTGGTGTCGAAAAAGCTGCCGAATACTACTTCGGCAAACGCTCGACCGAACTTACCCTTGGCGAATCAGCCTTCCTGGCTGGATTAATCAACTCGCCAAGCAGCTACAATCCATACAACGAACTATACAAATACGACAGCATCTATCTTGATCCTGAATCTGAATATCTCGCCAATGGACAAAACAGAAGAGATGAGGTTCTGGATCTGATGGTATACCATGGCTACATTACTGAAGAAGAAGCTGAACTGGAAAAGTCAGTAAGAATCGAAGATCTGCTCAAGGGCGTATCCAAGAGCTTCCAGTACACCAATGAATCATACCAGTGGTATATCGATGCCGTTATCGATGAAGCAATCGAGACAACCGGAGAAAGCCCATACGATGTCGGCATGAACATCTACACCAACATGAGTCCGTATCTGCAGCAGTACATGTACGATATGCAGAATGAGGCGGAATATACAGGCATCAGTTTCCCTAACGAGCTATGCCAGAGCGCCCTTGTCCTTATGAACAACCAGAATGGCGCAATCATTGCCCTGGGAGGCGGCCGTGGAGAGATCGACAGTGCCCGTCAGTTCAATAGAGCCACCAGCGCGTATCTGAACCCTGGCTCATCGATCAAGCCAATCATCGACTATGCCTTGGCTATCGAAAAGCTTGGCTGGGCCACAACCCATGTCATCACCGATAGACCTTACTATCTCTATGATGGACCGATCCTTATCTCCAACTACGATCATATCTACCATGGCGATATGACGATCCTTGAGGCTCTTGCCAGATCGCAGAATACTCCAGCTGTCCAGACACTGGCAGCGGTTGTCGATGCGATTGGCGAAGAGGCTGTTGTCGACTACATGAATTCCATCGGCTACGATTTCGAATATGAAGACTTCGATCTCCAGTTTGCGATCGGCGGAAACAGATGTCTTGTAACGCCATTGCAGATGGCAGGCGCTCACGCAATGTTCATGAATGGCGGACGCTACATCAAGCCGCACACCATCGAACGCATCGAGTATGTGGATGGCAGGGATGATTTCATCGCTGATACTGTCGGCTCGCAGCTGCTTTCGCAAGAGACAGCCTACATGATGGCGCAGATGGAAAACTACAACATGGATGGAAGCTTCTCTAGCCTGATGTGGTACTGTAAGAGAGACTATCCATTGTACGGCAAGACCGGCACAACCGACTGGGCCGATTCCGGAAAGGATTATGGCATCCCAGAAGGATCAACCAAAGACAGCTGGCTTGTCATGCAGACAAACCAATATACGATATCCTGCTGGACAGGATATGACAGGCTTGAGGAAGGCGCATACTTCTCCAATGCCGAATATCAGGAAAACACCAAGTCAAAGCTTGTATCCAAGATTCTCGATCAGCTTGAGGAACACGCTCCTGAAGCATACGATCCTACAAGAGAGCTTGCAAGACCTGAAGGCGTTGTGGATATAACCCATGTTCTGGGCGCATATCCATACTGCTATCCATCAGGCGGATATCAGACAGTGACCGGCCTCATCAACAAGAAGGCTCTTGACGAGAAGCCTCTTGTATCGGTAGGCGAAGCGCTCACCGGCCTCAAGACCAAGGTCGTATCGGGATTCATCTCATCTGTCGGCGGAAGCTATGACGGAAACAATATCTGGGTATCGGTAACTACTGCCGGTGCCAACACCAATGCGACAGGCGACCTCGTAGATATCTCCGAAACCAATGCCTACAACGAAACGACACATGCCGTTGGACGCAGCTACTTCCCTCACTTCAACTATGTATTCACCGGTGAGGAAGTGACTTCCTTCTCCTTCAACATCATCGTTGACGGAAACATCGTATTCTCCAATACGACAAGCGACATGAACATGTCATTCGAATATCCAGGCAACAGGGCAAGCGCCTGCGTATGGACAGACAATCCAGAGAATCAGATCTGTGTCGATCTGCCTAGACCATAATATGACAAGCACACTTCAATCGAAGTGTGCTTTTATTTTGTGCTGTTAAGTGCATCCACAGTCTCTTTGATGTCCTTTTCGATCAAAGGACGCATGCTGTCACGATATTGAGACAGATCGGCATCATTCAATGTCTCAAGGATCTTGTCTACAAGTTTCGGCTTAGCCTTCCCTATCTCAACGAGCGATCTTATGCACTCCCTAGCGGTTATGGGCTTTATGTCCACTGTATGCTTCAGATACTCATCTATGATCGCATCAAGCCTGTTTTCGCTGTCCCATCTGGCGTTGGCGGCAATGATGTAGATGGCGCGATTTCTGACCAATGATTTGGGATGTTCAAGCAGCTTGATGAATTCATCGAAAAAGCTGTACCAGCAGTCAGATTCTCTGCTTTCGGATACAATCTTCTTGGCATATGCATAGGCATATTCATCATCCTTTGATGCAAGGATATCCATAACGTCTTTTTCCATAATTGATGCTCTCTTTTTCCTAAATATATCACATCATCGCTATTCTGGCATCGTCGTTAGGCAATGTAAAAAATAGTTCGCCTTTTCATTTCTTTGTAATAATTTTCACAAAAAGAAGATAAAATATATATGTATGTTATCATTTAGCGCAGACAAGCTGTTCATGCCTGACATGTATAAGGATGGCATAGAACGTGGAAAAGACAAGACCTTCATCATCTACCAGAAATTTGATGGAAGAAGGATCGAATATTCATATAACGACATCCTGAGAGAATCGGACAGGCTGATTGGGATAATGGAAAAGGCCGGACTGAAGAAGGGCGATCGCATAGGCGTAGTATGTGCCTTGCGTCCTTTGTGGTTCTCTTTGACCTATGCATGCCTTAGAGCTGGATACATCATGGTCTGCATCGACCCAGGCATCCCTTCGGCACAGGTCAAGGACCTCATGCTTCAGACCGATGTCAGAATGGTATTCACATCATTGAACAATATCCATCTTCCAGATGAGCTTGACGGCAACATTCCTGTCTATTCCATCGAAGATGGTTTTCCATTGATAAACAGATGCAACAAGGTCAGCAAGCTCCTCGATGAAAGCAAGAAGCTTCCAGAAGATACCTTCTTCATCCTGTTCTCTTCTGGCACCACCAGCGAAAACAGAAAGGCTGTACTGTTAAGGCATTCAACCGTCACAACCGGAATCGAATACGGCATGAGCACTGATGCCGGCATATACAAGAACACATCAGCATATACGCCAAGAGAGCGTGACCTGATGCTGTTCCCTCCATACCATATCGCCGGACTGCTCTGCCTTACCTATGACATCTATTGCAACACCCAGATCATCATGCTGGAAAGGCTGACGCCTAATGGACTCGTATCAGCTCTGCAGGAACTAAAGCCAGACAATATCTGCACGGTTCCTTCAATGCTGACATCATTGTACAAGAAGATACTGGCTGGCTATTCCAATAAGCTATACACCAAGATTGCCGTCAATTCCCTGCTTGCGATAAGCGGATTCCTGCGCAGATGCTTCGGCATCAAGGCCGGAAGAGTTCTGCTGCAGTCTATTAACAAGCAAGCCTTCGGCGGCAACATGAAGGGCTTCATGATCGGTGCTTCGCCATTCGACAAGACCGTCAACAAGTTCTTCCTTGATATGGGCATCGATGTCTCCATGGCCTATGGTTTGACAGAGCTTGGAGCCCCACTTGCCACTACCGGACAGGGATACTATCCAGGTGTTGCCGGAAGAGTCGTAAGACATACCGACAAGATGGACATCAGGATCGCCAACAAGGATGAGACTGGAAGAGGCGAAGTGGAGATACTCTCTCCTTATCGCATGATCTCCTATATGAATGAGAAAGACAATGAAGGATGCTTTACCGAAGATGGCTACTTCAAGTCTGGAGACCTAGGATATTTCGACAAGCATAATTGTCTAGTTATATGCGGAAGAATCAAGGAAAGCATCGTCCTGAAAAACGGCGAAAAGCTGCTTCCTGAAGAGATCGAAAGCAAGTATCAGGAACTTGACAGCGTCAAGTCACTGGTTGCCTTCAAGATTCCAGGTGAAGGCGGATGTGATGATATCGCCATCGCCATCATAAAGGATAGAGAAAAAGGCATTCCAGATGAGCCAATGATCGAAAGGGTATATGAAAGAGCTGCAAATCTGCCTCCTATGTATACGCCTAAAGAAGTATATCTGCTCAAGGAATTCCCTCTGTCTTCATCGCATAAGGTTCAGCGTTTCCGTCTGACCGAGATGGTCATGAACGGCGAAAGCGAACCTGTTACCGATTCATCGATGATTCCTGTCGATGATGATGAGACCGTAAGCGAACTTAGAAAGATTCTCGTTGAGGTCGGCGGCAGCCAATGGAAGACCCAGGAACTGACGCAAGGACTTCTTCTCAATATCGATTCGCTGGCAGTAGTCAATCTATATGTAGCGATCCAGGAAAAATGGGGCATAGATCTCTTCCAGTCCAGCGAACAGCCTGAGACCTTCGGCGAACTGCTGGATACCGTAAAGAACTTTGAAGATATCGACAAGAACGACAAGGAAGAGCTTGATCTCTCCAAGTATCCGATGCCTACATCTGCCGCCGGAAGATTTGCTTCCCGCAGATTGATGGATCTCATAAAGACAACCTGGCGCGTAAAGTCATTTGGTACCGAGAATATTCCAAAGACCAGCAACTTCATAATGTGCTGCAACCACCGTACGGTAATCGACCCAGCCTTCATATTGTGCTGTCTTGACAAGGAAACGATAAACCGCACCTGCGTTGTCGGAAAGGCTGAGCTTGCGACGGACAAGCTCCTAAGCAAGTTCGTCAACATGAACAACTATATACCGATCGACAGGACCGGAAACGCAATAAAGACCCTTGACCGCTGCAAGGAGCTTCTGGAAGAAGGCTACAATATCGTCATCTTCCCTGAAGGCACCAATATGCAGAACAGCACCAAGATGTATCATGTGAAGAACGGCGCTTCCAAGCTGGCTCTTGCCACCGGCAAGCCAATCGTTCCTGCCCGTATAACCGGCGTTGCCCATCAGGAAGGCGAAACAAAGAACTTCACCTTGCCATCGCCAAAAGGCAAGATAACCATGAGGTTCGGCAATCCGATCGATCCTAATGGAAAGACCGTCGAAGAGCTCAATGAACTTATCAGAACAAGAATTGACGAGCTTGATTAATTCTCGCTCTTCAATTCTCTGCTCATCAGATCATATAAAGCCCTAGACGGCTTTTTATTTTCATACAGTATCCTGTATACCTCTTCGCTTATCGGCATCTCTATGCCCTCTTGTTTGCATATCTCATGGATAGCCTTGGCGGTATTGATGCCCTCGACTGTCATTTTATTGGTTTCAAGGAAAGCTGATGCGTCATCATCCTTTCCTATTCTTAGCCCAGCCTGATAGTTTCTTGAATGGACACTTGAACAGGTAACGATCAGATCGCCTACTCCATTGAGACCTAGAAAGGTCTCTTTTCTTGCGCCAAAATGCATTCCGAATCTGCTTATCTCCGCCAGGCCTCTTGTCATCAAGGCTGCCCTGCAGTTGTCTCCCTGGCCGATTCCGGTAGCTATTCCTGAAGAGATTGCCAGAACATTCTTCACTGCAGAAGAAATCTCTGCACCGACTACATCAGTATTTCTGTATACCCTGAAGTATCCGTTCGCAAACAGCTTCTGAATCATCATGGCGCTATCCTCATTCTCGCATACGCTATTGATGGTGGTCACTAGACGCAATATCACCTCTTCCGCATGCGATGGCCCCACAAGCGATATCACATCAAGACAGCTTTCTTTTAGCGTATCCTTTATCACCAGAGACAGTCTTCTGTTGTCTCCATAATTGAAGCCTTTAGCCACATTTATGATATAAACCGGATGATCAAGAGTTTCCTTTAGATTCTCAAGAATCTCATTGAAGGCCTTGACCGGAACGGCGAGAAGAACGATATCGCAGTCATTCATCTTCGAGAAATCTCTTGTCGCTATAATCTTTTCCGAGATGGCACAATCAAAAAATCTGGAGTTACGATGATTGGTGTTTATGTCATCGACTTCAGATTCTGAGCGGCCCCACATGATGGTTTCCTGATTGTTATCGACAAGAACCTGTGCCAGTGCCGTAGCCCAAGAACCGGTGCCTACGATGCCGATCAAGACTCCGGTCTCCTCCTGGCTATGATATTTATCGGAACGCCCTCGAAGCCAAAGGCCTCTCTGAGCTTGTTTTCGATGTAGCGCTGATATGAGAAATGCATAAGATCAGGATCATTCACAAACAGCACAATCGTACATGGTGCAGTGCTGACCTGGGATGCATAGTAGATCTTGAGCTTCTTGCCGTTGTGTGGCTTGGCAGGATTGGCCATCTGGGCATCAAGGATAACCTCGTTGAGGACGTTGGTCTTGATGCGCTTGTTGATGTTCTCATGGACCATATCGATCAAAGGAAGCAGCGTATGGATTCTCTTGGAGTCCTTGGCCGATACGAAAGCTATCGGTGCATAGTCAAGATAGGCAAACTGCTTTCTTATTTCCTTGGTGATATTAGACATGGTCTTGTCATCCTTATCGACAAGATCCCATTTGTTGTAGACGATGATGACGCCCTTCTTGGCTTCATGAGCCAATCCGGCGACATGCTTATCCTGTTCGATGATGCCTGTCGATGCATCAAGCAGCACAAGCGAAAGGTCGCTTCTTTCGATGGCAGACTTGGCTCTTAGCACCGAGTACTTCTCGATGTTCTCATAGACCTTGCCACGTTTTCTGATGCCGGCCGTATCGATGACGACATAGTTCTTGTCATTAGCCTTGAAGACAGTGTCGATCGCATCTCTGGTGGTGCCTTCGATATCGGAAACGATTACTCTATCCTGTCTAAGGAAGGCATTGGTCAAAGATGACTTTCCGACATTAGGACGACCAATGACCGCAAACTTGATCATTCCTTCATATTCATCAATGCTTCTTTCTGGCATTATCTCGACAACCTTATCAAGCAGATCGCCGATGCCGATGCCATGGACACCTGATATCGCAAGCGGATCGCCAAGGCCCAGCTGATAGTACTCATATATGTCATTGATCTTCGAAATATCGTCGATCTTGTTTACTGCCAGAATGATAGGCTTGCCAGACTTGCGCAGAAGCTTGGCTATATACTGGTCATCATTGGTCAGACCCTGCTTGCCATCGGTAAGGAAAACGATGACATCAGCCTCTTCGATTGCAATGTCAACCTGTGCATTTATCTCTTTCTGGAAAGGCACATCCTCTATCTGGATACCGCCCGTATCGATAAGCCTATATGTCTTGGATAGCCATTCGCAATCGCCATAAATCCTATCTCTGGTGACACCAGGAGTATCTTCAACGATTGAGAGACGCTTTTCCAGCATACGGTTGAATACGGTCGATTTGCCGACATTCGGCCTTCCCACTATCGCAACAATTCCATCTATCATACCTTTCTATGATACCATTTTTTGCCCTTTTCCCAAACGAAAAGCCATCCTGCGATGGCTTGATTCTCTATAGTGCTTTCTCGATGAGCTTCATCGCTTCAGCGACAACCTCTTCGATGGTCAGATCTGAACTGTCGATCTCTACAGCATCTTCTGCCTTGCACAGAGGCGAAGCTTCACGATGCATATCCTGATAGTCACGCTGGATGATGTCTTCCAGAATCTCATCGTAATTGGCTTCCAGACCACTTTCGATATTCTGGAGAACGCGACGCTTAGCACGTGCTTCAGCTGAAGCAACCAGATAGATCTTTACTGGAGCATCAGTCAGCACAACTGTGCCGATGTCTCTTCCATCAAGGATATAACCGCCCTCGGCAGATATCTCCTGCTGCTTCTTGACCATGGCCTTTCTGACGCCAGGGTGCTTAGAGACAGCGGATGATGCCATGGATATCTCGTTTGTTCTGATGGCTTCGGAAACATCTTCGCCTTCCAGGATGACACTGCCATCCGCAGGCATCTCAAGCTTCATTTCCGCAATCATCTTCACCAAGGCATCTTCATCTTCGTAATCGATGCCTTTTCTTGTAGCCTCAAGCGCAACAGAACGGTACATGGCACCGGTATCCAGATGCGTATATCCTAGCCTATCGGCAATGATATCGGCTATCGTGGACTTTCCAGCCGCACTAGGACCGTCAATGGCGATATTGATCTTCATTAGAAGATTCCCTTGGTCTTAAGGATATAGAATACGATGAGTCCAAGTACAGCAACCAGGATGACGATCAATACGATCAGGATGATGTTGAGGACAGTATTTGAGCCTTCTTCTTCCTCTTCGATCTCTTCGTTCTTGTTTGCGACAACAAACGGAATTGTTCCGGAAATGGTGTCCTTCATTGTAGCGCTATCGAAATCCTTAAGGTTTCTGATTTCAACTACAGGTTCACTCTTTTCTTCTTCCAGAGTCTTCGTCAATACAGGGTGTTCCTCGACGATTGGTGTCTGGACTGCAGGCGCAGGTGTTGGCGCAACCGTTTCCTGAACTACAGGTTCTGAAGTGAGCACATTATCCATGGCTCTAGAGATCTCTGTTGAAACGGTATTGGAGAAATCAACATTTGCGGATGGAGCTGTGATATCTTCAGGCTTATCATTATGCAGAACCTCATCAACCATATTGCTTGTGAGCTGGTCGATTGTCTGCATGCCTTTATTCTGGTTGTAGATATGGATTTCGTTCAGTGTGTTGTACAGATAATCATTGTCGATTGGAGCTTCCTCATCAGCATCCAACAGCAGGTTGTCGAAGGTTGCTTCAAATGCATTGACTGGCTGAACTGGAGCAGGTGCTGGTGCGGGTGCTGGTTCTTCAACTGGTGTCTGCTTGAAGTATTCATCAAATGACTTGTCATCAGTGATGTTCAAGGTATCGTCGATGATGCTGCTGAAGTAATCGAAATATGAATCGCTCTGCTTAGGTTCTTCAACCGCTGGAGCTGGAGCTTCTACCTTTGGCTGTTCAACTACTGGAGTTGGCGCAACAGGTTCCTGAACAGGTGGAGCTACATACACTGGAGTCTCAACAACAGGAGCTGGAGTTGGTGCAACTGGCGCAACATACACTGGAGTCTCTACTGCTGGTGCAGGTTCAACCGGAGCAACATATACTGGTGCTTCTTGAACAGGCGCCTGATATACAGGAGTCTCAACGACTGGAGCAGTATACACAGGTGTCTCAACAGCAGGTGTTGGTGCAACTGTTTCCTGAACTGGAGGAGCTACATATACCGGAGTCTCAACGACTGGAGCTGGAGTTGGTGCAACTGGAGCAACATATACTGGAGCTTCTGGAGCTGGAGCAACTGGTGCCCGATATACCGGAATCTCTGTGGTCTGCTCTGGTGCAGCTGGCGCAACATATGTTGGCGCTGGTCCTGCAGGCATTTCACCAGGGAATGGTGTCCAGACATACTGGTTTTCCTGTTGAGGGTTGGTGTTCTGGCTATAGCCATTGAAGCTATTCAATTTATTCTCAAACTGGGATAACTGTTGGGTTGATACCGATGCCTCTTTATCGTTTGCAATCTGTTCTCTTAACTCTGCAAACCTTTGGGTTCTTGTTAGTTTTGGCATATAAAAACCTCCAATGTTTATACCTATCTATTATAACAAATATGAGAAATAAAAGACAAACCAGTAAATTTAAGAAAATCTTGATTTTAAGCCATTTTCAGGATATTCTTCAATCCTTCAGCAATGGCGATATATGCTTGTACAGAACAATGGAAAAAGCGCCCACAACAATGGCCTTGATCAGATTGAAAGGCAATACGCAGCACAGCACAAAACTGAGCTTGTCCTTGACGATCGGGAAGATTTCGCTTCCGGCTGCGATGATGGCTTCAAGCGGCATATGATAGAGCTTTGTATATGCCGGTATGATGAAGAAGTAGTTGGCAACGCATGATACGATTGCCATTATCAGGGCCGCAAGAACCAAAGATCTGATGGCTCCCTTCTTTGTCTTATGCAACTGATAGAACAGTGAAGCGCTTATGCAATAGGCACTCGAACATATGAAAGCCGCAATCTCGCCTACAAAGGCAGATGACGTCGGCTTGAACAACAGCTTAAGCAGTATCTTGATGATCTGTATGAACAAGGCTGGAACAGGGCCCATCGCAAAGGCTCCGATTATGCAAGGCAGATCTCCTATATCCAGCTTATAGAACGACGGAGCGACGAAAATCGGAAAGTCTAGAATCATCAGCACCGCACCTAAAGCCGATACGATTGCAATCCTAGCCATATTCTTGACGGTCAGATACTTTTTCATACTATCTATTATACGATAGAATATACGTAATAGAAGGTGAGTAATATGATAGATAGACTTCAAGAGGCCTTGGACAAGGCCAATAAGGTAGTGTTCTTCTCCGGTGCCGGCATGTCTACCGCATCCGGCATACCTGATTTCCGTTCCGCAACCGGACTATACAAGAATGTATATCGTGCTGAAGAGATGCTTTCGCATTCCTTCTTTGTCTACAATCCTGAAGAGTTCTATGAATTCTACAAGGACAAGATGATCTATCCGGACGCCGAACCAAACTATGCCCATAAGTTCATCGCTGAGCTTGAGAAGACAAAGAATGTCAGTGTCGTGACCCAGAATATCGATGGTCTGCATCAGAAGGCCGGTTCCAGCAAGGTATATGAGCTTCATGGTTCTGTGCTGCGCAACTATTGCGAACACTGCCACAAGTTCTTTGACCTTGACTATATCACCCACAACGATGGCGTTCCTTATTGCGATGAATGCGGAGCGATCGTCAAGCCTGATGTCGTGCTATATGAAGAGGCGCTTGATGAAGATACGATCACGAAAGCCGTAAAAGCCATAAACGAAGCTGACCTGATGATTGTCTGCGGCACCTCGCTGAATGTCTTCCCGGCTGCCAGCTTCATCCGCTATTTCCGAGGCGATACCTTAGTCATCGTCAACAGAGACGCAACATCATATGACAATAACTGCGACATCGTCATCCACGATGATCTGGTCGATACTTTCAAGAAACTTCATATCTAAAAACATCCATTCTTATGAATGGATGTTTTCTTATCTAATGAAATCTGTCTCTTCCCTTGTCTCTTCCTTGGCAGGAAGTCCATATCTTTCTTTCCCTAGAGCGATGGACTTGATCAGGAAAGCCATATTCTTGCCAAGATATCTCATGGTCTGCAGACCCTCAAGATCCTGTCTTGCGTCGCCTGGTTCTGAGCCATAGACATTGTTCCAATAGGTGCTGGAAGCTACAGGCATGCCGGAGATCGTGAAGAACTTGTTCATCTCATCGAAGCTGACGGTTGTGCCTGACCTTCTGGCGACGGCGACTGCCGCACCGACCTTCATGGCCTTAGGGAATCTTGAGCTGTAGAACAGACGCTGCATCAGTGCCATAAGTGTGGCATTGGTATTTGCGTAGTATACTGGCGTTCCCACCAGCAGGCCATCCGCTTCCTTGAACTGAGCAGATATTTCATTTACGATATCGCCGAATACGCAGCCTTCATTTCTGCGGCAATGGCCACAATCTATACATCCGGCGATATTCATCTTTCCGACATCATAGAAAACAGTCTCTATGCCTTCCTGGTTGAGGGTCTTTTCCGCTTCTCTAAGCGCTATTGCCGTATTGCCGCTTTCATGCGGGCTTCCGTTTATGATCAATACTTTCATCAGAACTCCTGTGTCGCCTTTACGGCCTTCAGCCAACGCTTGTAGATCCTGTCGACAATCTCATCATCCATGGCAGGATTGAAGATCTTGCATTCATCTTCCTTGAAGTCAGCCATCGAATAGTAGCCTACTTCAAGTCCAGATAGCCTTGCGGCACCTAGAGCTGTCGTCTCCTGATTCATTGGCTTCACTACCGGAATGCCCAAAATATCGGACTGGAACTGCAGGAGATAGCCGTTGGCGCTTGCACCGCCATCAACCTTCAACGATCTGATCTTCTCGCCGATATCTTCCTGCATAACTTCTACCAGATCCTTTGACTGATAGGCCATCGATTCCAGAGCTGCTCTGGTGATGTTCTTGTATGTAACGCCTCGTGTAAGTCCAAAGACTGCACCCTGGCATCTGTCGTTCCAGTATGGAGCGCCAAGTCCTGTGAAGGCTGGCACGATGATGACACCGTTAGAATCTTCAACCGATTTGGCGATCTCTTCGGTTTCAGCTGCATCCTTGAAGAACAATAGTCCATCTCTTAGCCATTGGATCAATGAGCCAGATACGAATATCGAACCTTCAAGCGCATATTTCACTTCATCCTTTATCTTCCAGGCAACGGTCGACAACAATCCATTCTTTGAGATTATTTCTTTGTCTCCGGTATTGATCAGAATGAATCCACCAGTGCCGTAGGTATTCTTTATGTCGCCCTTCTCGAAACATCCTTCGCCAAACAATGCTGCCTGCTGATCGCCGACAAGAGCCGTAATCGGAACGGAATGATTGAAGAAATGGCTTGGATCGATATGGCCAAAGAGGCCGGATGTATCCTTTATTTCAGGAAGCATTTCTCTTGGGATATCGAAGATCTCAAGAAGCTCATCATCCCAATCAAGAGTATGGATATTGAACAGCAAGGTTCTTGAAGCGTTGGTCACATCGGTCGCATGGACCTTGCCGTTGGTCATCTTCCAAAGAAGCCAGGTATCAATGGTGCCAAACAATAGGTTCTTTCTTTCCTTCACGCCCTCGACATTGTCTCTGATCCACTTGATCTTGGATGCCGAGAAGTAAGGGTCAAGCACCAGTCCGGTCTTTTCCTTTATCTTTGGCTCTAGGCCATCTTCCTTAAGCTTTGCGACGATATCCGAAGTCTGGCGCGATTGCCAGACGATCGCATGATATACCGGCAGACCTGTATCCTTGTCCCAGACAACGGTCGTTTCGCGCTGGTTGGAGATGCCTATCGATACGATATCTTCAGGCCTTATGGCTCCATCCGCAAAAATCTGAGCCATGCAGGAAAGAACCGATAGCCAGATCTCATTGGCGTCCTGCTCAACCCATCCAGGCTGAGGAAAGAAATTCTCGATCGGCTTGCTGGCGGATTTGATTGCCTGCTGCTTCTCATCAAAGATGATGCATCTGCTGCTGGTTGTACCCTGGTCGATCGCTAAGACATATTTACCCATAAAGGCCTCCTATATTATTTTCATGATGCTTATGTTGCTTACGAATTAATTATATAATAATTACGGAGGTTACTTATATGAAAGAGACACTCGTAATACTGGCTGCCGGAATGGGATCTAGATATGGCGGCCTGAAACAGATAGATGGCGTAGGAAGCCATAACGAACCAATCATCGAATTCACCATCTTCGATGCCATCAAGACCGGCTTCAAGAAGGTCGTGCTGATCATCCGCAAGGAACATCAGGAAGCTTTCGAGGAATCGCTCGTCAAGAAGATCAGACCATTCATCGAAGTGGAATATGCCTTCCAGGACCTGAACGACATTCCTGAAGGAACCATAATCCCTGAAGAGAGAGTAAAGCCTTGGGGCACAACCCATGCCTTGCTGTCATGCCGCAATATCCTGAAGGATGATCCATTTGTGGTATGCAATGCCGATGACTTCTATGGCCGCAACGCCTTCGAGAAGATCATGGAATTCTTCCATAACGGCATTGACGACAATACCTACTGCATGGTCGGATACAAGGTCGAGAATACCCTGTCTGATAACGGCACCGTCACTAGAGGCGTATGCCACAAGGATGATGAAGGATATCTGTCTTCCATCAAGGAAGTCATGAACATCAAATGGAATGACAGCCATGATGGCGTCATCGCGGAATTTGATGGAGAGTATAAGCCGCTAGAGATGGGTACGCCAGTATCCATGAACTTCTGGGGCTTCAAGCCTAATGTTCTCAACAGACTAAATGACATCTTCGTCAATGAATTGCCTGAAGGAATCGCAAACAATCCGCTCAAGTATGAAGCTCTGTTGCCTAATCATGTAGGCGTAATGGTCAAGAACGGTACCTGCAAGGTAAAGGTTCTTACTTCCAATGATTCATGGTTTGGAGTTACCTATAAGGAAGATAGGCCTGTCGTAGTCGAGAAGATCCAATCTCTCAAGGACAACGGCACCTATCCAGATGAGCTGTTCAAACTCTAACGCAACATCATCAATAATCAAAAAACCTGCCAAATATTCCATAATGGCAGGTTTTCTTTTTGCTTATTATTACAAAATTGTATTACAGTCCAAGAGATACCAGCGCTCTTGATACCAGACCGACAACGATGCCCCAGAGGTCAAAGTCCTGTCCGCCATATACCAGCAGCATAGGCTGAATGGTATTGTTGAAGAAGTTGGCGCCTATTCCTACTAAGAACACCATCAGCACGCCACATAGCGCTGAACAGATGATGCAGGCCCTTATGCCGCCTGTTGCGTTGGCAATGATGGCAGCACAGCCGATCTCGAAGAAGCAGGTTATCGTAAGCGGTACAACCACCGTTGGGAACATGCCATAGGTCAGGATGATGGTGATGATTGAGGTGATCATTGAGGTGATGAAGCCAATCATCAAGGCATTTGGTGCATAAGAGAAGATGGTTGGGCAGTCAAGAGCTGGGATGGCATCAGGAACAAGCTTGTCCGCAAAGCCCTTGAAGGCTGGCAGGATCTCGCCGATTTCCATCCTTATGCCCTGAAGCATAATGATCAGTCCAACGCCGAAGTTTGCCGCATGAGTGAAGATGTAGGTGAAGTACTGGTTTCCGCATCCCCATACATCAGCAGGCACAACACCGTTGCCCTTCATGACGAAGAACATCACGATATATGTGAAGCCGACAATGAGCGATCCAGTGATGGTTATCTCTTTCAAAAAGCCCAGTCCCTTAGGGAACTTGAGGTCCTCAGTCGATTTTGACTTGTCGCCGATCAGCTTTCCAAGATAGCCAGAAAGCACAGAGAAGAAGGTTGTCGGATGTCCAATCGAGAAGTTGTCCTTGCCGGTAACTTCCTTGACCAATGGTCTCATGAGATTCGGACATACAATCAGATACAGTGTTGTAAAGATGATGGTGACCACAAGAAGCGGAATGCCTCTAAGTCCAGCATCCACGCCTGCAGCCAGGAAGAAGAACGGAAAGTTCGACAGCATATGTCCAGTCAGGAAGATGGTCTTCCACTTGGTGAAGCGCGCTACCAGAATGTTGATGATGAATGCCGCCAGCATCGCTGCACCGATGAATGAGCCATATTCGCCGACGATGTCAGCAGTTGGCTGAGGTGCTGCTTGTGGCATCACTGCGCCAAAGCCCGCAATCAAACCATCGATCGATTTGTCGGTAATGAGGCTTGTGCCGGTGTTGAGCACCAGAAAGCCGAAGGCCGTCATGGCTGTGCCTCTGACGACTTCTGTGAATGGCTTCTTCTGCAATATCAGGCCGACCATCGCAATCAAAGCCAGGAAGATGGAACCTTGTCCAAATACTTCGTTGATGATAAACTCTAGAACTGCCATGCCTATTCCCCCTTATTCTCTGCGAAGAACTCCTTGAGCTTTTCGCCTATTTCATCCTTGTCCATCAGGTTGTCGATGACGACAATCTTCACTTCAGCCCTATCTTCTAGACTTTCGGCAATGTCCCTTGCCGCAAAGATGACGTCACATTGATTGCTTAGGCAGGTGCCAAGATCGCTGCACATTGTCTCTGCCTCAAGGCCGTTTTCGGCAAGCACTTCGTCGATGACGATCTTCAGCATCATGCTGGAACCGATGCCGAAGCCGCAGACAGCCTGAATAACCGGTTTATTCATATATTGTTCCCCTCATTCTATTATTGACAACTTAATTGTATAATTATGATTGAGGTATTTTCAATGAACACAGAATTCACATACTTGAATATCATCTCCGATAAACTGGATGAGGTATACAGGAAGAATGCCGACAACATGAAGACCGCTGCCGAGAGGTTTGCTGCCTGCACAATGGATGATCACATCATTCACACCTTCGGTACCGGGCATTCCTGCATGATGGGCATCGAGCTGTTCTCCAGAGCTGGAGGATTGGCCAACATCAACGCCATCATGGATCCTGACACCATGACCGCCTATGGCTCAAGAAGAAGCGGCGAGATGGAAAGGATCAGCGGCATTGCCGACATCATCTATGACAACAGCAATATCCACGCCGGAGACATCATGGTCATCTCTTCCAATTCCGGAAGGAATGCCATGCCTATTGAGATGGCCCTAAGATGCAAGAAGGAAGGCGTATATACTATCTGCATCACCTCAATGGAAATGTCGAAAGATGTAAAATCGCGTCATGAAAGCGGCAAGCGTCTGTTTGAGATATGTGACCTTGTCCTAGACAACTGTTCGCCTGTAGGCGACTTTGCCATGACAATCGATGGCATTGAGACAGGTCCGGTAAGCTCCATCACAAGCCTGGCTATCCTTGACACCATCGTCACCGAAAGCGTCAAGCTCATGAAAGAAAAAGGCTTCACGCCATATGTCTTCCAGTCGCAGAACAGCGACAAAGCCGACAACGTCAAAGCCTATCTTCATTACTATCAAAGAATAAAGAACCTGTAAAGGTTCTTTTGTTTTCTCTATTTGTAGAACTTCAGGTTCTCGAAGTACTTGTTTACCACTGGCGAGAACTGCTCCCATAGGTCATTGTCGTTCTCCTTGCCGGCGAAGCCTACTTCCTTCCATCTGCTTCTGATGTTCTTCATGGCTTCGATCTCATCTTCTGAGAATTCTGAACGTGCCAGACAAAGCTTAGCTTCAGCGATAAGAGCCTGCTTAGCTTCTACACGCTTCACATATTCCTGCTTCATGGCCTCGTTGTATGAACTCTTCTTGGCGAAGAATTCCTTTCTGATGGCATTGAACTGCTCCCACAAGGCATTTTCATTTTCCTTGCCTGCTGAACCTACTGCCTTCCATTCATTCATGAGATTGTTCATGGACTTGGCTGCCTCAGACATGTTATCAAGCTCAAGAACAGCTTTTGCCTTTTCGATCAATCCCCTCTTGGCTTCGGTCTTCTTGGCGAAGCTTTCCTTCAGCTCATCGAAGTACTTCTGCTTCTTGTCGAAGAATTCTGTTCTGATGGCATTGAACTGCTCCCAGAGCTCATCTTCCTTTTCCTTGGCAAGGTGACCTGACTGTTTCCAGTTGGTCATGAGATCCTTCATCTGATCGTTTGCTGATCTGCTTCCGACCTTATCAAGAAGCTCCTTGGCCTTCTCGATGATGTCTTCCTTTGCCTTAAGGCTTATAGCGTTTATATCGCCTAGCTTATCGGTTATGGTTTTCAGATAGCCATCAAATTCATTAGAAAGCTCCTGCTCATAGTAAGAGTCATCATCCCTTACATAGAAATGCTTAGCCAGCTTCTTGACCTCATAGTAGGCCTCTCTGGCATCTTCGCTTTCGCTCAATTCCTTAACTCTCTGCAACAATTCTTTCTTGTCTTCCATAATAACAACCTCCATATATACGCTATTTCTTTCAAAAAGCTATACAAGAAAAGTATACTACTTTTACGCTTCTCTAACCAGCGACATCTATAGGATTGATGAGCTTGCTTTCTTTCCTTAGCTGATCATACTGATAGAAAGTCTCCAGGATGATATCTGTGGCAAGTTCGACACCTTTTGGCGTTATGGTGTTCTCCTCATCGATGAAATCCTCGCCTGTATAGAGATTGGCTGCTGCTGCACATATGGTGCCGGCTCTTAGTCCTCTTTTGTGGGCAATGGTGTAGATAACGCTTGATTCCATCTCCACATTCATGCATCCCAGCCTGTAGCATTCCTCGATCCACTTCGGATCTTCGGCATAGAAAGCGTCATCGGAACAGGTTATGCCGGTCTTTACCGCATGTTCGCTCATGCCTTCGCTCATCTTCTTGGCGACATTGATCATAAGATAGGTCAGATCAAGGTCCGGTACAGCCGGAAATGATTCGGGCACATATCTTCTTGAAGTGCCATCCTGCTTGTAGTCGCCAGTCGTGATGCAGAGGTTGCCTGGATGGACATCTTCCCTGAATCCTGCACAGGTACCTAATCTTACGATGACCTTGGCGCCGATGTTGGCGAGCTCCTCCACCGCAATGGCAGTCGAAGGACAGCCCATGCCGGTAGATACGACAGAGACCTTTACGCCCTTATAGGTACCGGTCCAGGTCTTGTGCTCCCTTCTATGCATGACCATTACCGGATTGTCGAAATGCTTCGCAATGATATCGGTCCTGAAAGGATCGCCAGGAATGATGACATATTCGCCAACATCTCCTTCAACCATATTGATGTGATATTGTCTTACACCCAGATAGGCTTCATCTTTGTTCAGTATTGCCATATTATTCTCCTATCCCAGAAGCGCACAGGCTGCAATGGCTGCATTGGCGCCATCGGCACAGGCTGTGGCTACCTGACGCAAGGCCTTGGTTCGACAATCGCCGGCCACAAAGATATTTCTGGTCATGGTCTTGCAATATTCATCCGCAAGGAAATAGCCTCTTGAATCAAGCTCAGCAACATCCTTGAATGGCTCATTCTCAGGAACCAACCCTACCGCCAGGAATACGCCATCGCATTCCGCTATCTTTTCTTGGCCATCCTCGCTGTATCTTACGCCCTTAAGCTTTCCATCTTCGACTACATATTCAAGAATCTTGGTCGATACATGCTTATCGATATTGTCTTTAGCCAATATCTTATCCTGCAGTTTCTGGTCAGCTGTGAAGTATGGCATGTCCTGCAGGATGGTAAGGCTTCCTACGATATCCACAAGATGGTCGGCTTCCACAAATGCTGAGTTACCTCCGCCGATCAGCACAACCTTCTTGTCCCTATAGAAGGAACCGTCGCAGACCGCACAGAAATGGATGCCGTTTCCTATCAGCATCTCTTCATTAGGAAGTCCGAGCCTTCTGTGCGTCGTGCCGGTCGCCAAGATGACTGTCTTTGCTTTGAGTGGCTCCTCGATCTCCGGATAGAGCGTAGCGATATCTCCATCGCTTTCGACCTTCACGATATTGTCGAACATGACCTCTCCGCCCTGGTTCTGAACCTGCTTGAGCATCATGTCACCGAATTCATCTCCAGATATCGAAATGAAGCCCGGAATGTTTTCAACCAGTGGCGAATTGACGATCTGTCCGCCAAAGACAGACTTTTCGATCGTTATGACCTTCTTTCCGTTTCTAAGGCCATAAAGAGCCGCTGTAAGCCCCGCAGGACCTCCTCCCACTATGGCAATATCATAGATTGCTTCCATCTTTCTTCTCCTTATTTAAAGCCCGCTGATGCGGGCTATATTCTTTATTGTTTCTGGCTATTGTGGTACTTGATCCATTCGGCAGCCGCCATAGCTCCCACGAATCTTGTTCCATCTGGATCGATGATTGTTGGCGTCTCCACCAGATTGAGGGCCTTGGCCTCATCCATGTTTTCGGTGCAGTTTACGACACGATGTTCGATTCCGCTTATCTGCAGACGCTGCTCAGCGCCCTTGCACTTAGGACAATGATCCTGGACATAGATGGTTGGAATAGTGAAGCCTGTAGCGGTCTTCTCCTCTTCCTTCTTGGCCTCTACGACCTCATTCATGATGTCTCTGGCCTTCATGACTGAAGACTCGATATTGTATTCCTTACGATCCTTGAATTCCTGAGCCTTGCCATCGTTCCAGTTCTGGACTGGACGATAGTAGCCAGTGATTCTTGACCATACTTCAGTCTTCTTGCCGCATTTTGGACAGGTATATGCCTCTCCGGTGATGTAGCCATGTTCAGGACAGATCGAATAGGTTGGCGACATCGTATAGTAAGGAAGACGATAGTTGTCGGAAATCTTCTTCACAAGATTTGCGGCAGCCTTCCAGTCAGGAAGCTTCTCGCCCAAGAAGCAATGGAAGACAGTTCCTGATGTATATAATGTCTGCAGCTCATCCTGGATATCCAGAGCTGTGAATACGTCTTCGGTATAGCCTACTGGCAGATGCGAGCTGTTGGTGTAGTATGGCGTCTCGCCAGGCTTGCCGGCTGTGATGATGTCAGGATACTTCTCGACGTCATGCTTAGCCAGACGATATGATGTAGACTCGGCAGGAGTAGCCTCAAGGTTATACAGGTCGTGGTACTGTTCCTGATAGTTGACCAGACGCTTTCTCATATAGTTGAGCACTTCAGCTGTGAAGCTCTGAGCTTCCTTATTGGTAAGATCTCTTCTTAGCCAGTTGGCGTTCAGACATGCTTCATTCATGCCTACCAGACCGATGGTCGAGAAGTGATTGTTGAAGGTTCCAAGATATCTCTGGGTATATGGATATAGTCCATTGTCCAGAAGCTTGGAGATAACTTCACGCTTTACGTGCAATGATCTTGCGGCAATATCCATCAAGGAATCAAGTCTTCTGTAGAAGTCTTCCTTGTCGCTTGCCAGATACGCAAGTCGAGGCATGTTCAATGTTACGACACCTACAGATCCTGTCGATTCGCCTGAACCGAAGTATCCGCCTGATTTCTTTCTCAGTTCTCTAAGGTCAAGTCTCAGACGGCAGCACATGCTGCGGATGTCTGATGGCTTCATATCTGAATTGACGTAGTTTGAGAAGTATGGGGTTCCATATTTGGCTGTCATCTCAAACAGCATCCTGTTGTTTTCGGTATCTGACCAGTCGAAGTCCTTGGTGATCGAATAGGTAGGGATAGGATACTGGAAGCCACGTCCATCGGCGTCGCCCTCAATCATGACCTCGATGAAGGCCTTGTTGATCATATCCATTTCCTTCTTGCAGTCCTTGTACTTGAAATCCAGCTCTTTACCGCCGACGATGCAGTTCTGTTCAGCAAGATCTTCAGGAACAGTCCAGTCAAGAGTCACATTGGTGAATGGCGCTTGCGTACCCCAACGTGAAGGAGTGTTTACGCCATAGATGAATGACTGGATATTCTGCTTGACTTCCTTGTAGGAAAGATTGTCGACCTTTACGAATGGAGCCAGATAGGTATCAAATGACGAGAATGCCTGGGCGCCAGCCCATTCGTTCTGCATGATGCCTAGGAAGTTTACCATCTGGTTGCACAGTGTAGACAGGTGGTTTGCAGGAGTTGAGGTTATCTTGCCATTGACGCCGCCCAATCCTTCCTGGATCAGCTGCTTCAATGACCAGCCTGCACAGTATCCTGTCAGCATCGACAGGTCATGGATATGCATGTCGCCATTCTTGTGGGCATTGCCTATCTCATCATCATATACTTCTGAAAGCCAATAGTTTGCGGTTACGGCACCAGAGTTTGAAAGGATAAGACCACCTACCGAATAGGTAACAGTCGAGTTCTCCTTTACTCTCCAGTCGATCGCATTTACATACGAGTCAACGAGCTTCTTGTAGTCCAGCATCGTATTGGAGATGTTTCTGGCCTTCTCACGCTGTTTTCTGTAAAGGATATATGACTTGGCTACATCAGGATATCCAGCTTCAGAAAGCGTCTTTTCTACGCTATCCTGAATCTCTTCAACCGATATCTTCTCATCCTTCACCTTCGCAGCGAAGTCTGAAGTCACACGCAGCGACAAGAGGTTTATCACATCTGGATGATATTCCTTCTTGCAGGCATCGAAAGCCTTGGTTATGGCTTCCGAAATCTTGCTTAAATCGAAATCTACAACTTTTCCATCTCTTTTGATTACACGATACATGGTTCTACTCCTCTACTCCTCTAATGCCAATCTCTTTCACAAATGGTGCTGCCTTTTCCTTCATCCTTACCAGTTCTTCCGGATCGACCTCACTCAATCCCTCCTGGATGCAGGTTCCATGGTCCTCAAAGTTCTGCAGATAGTAGCGCTTGGCTCCCTCTATCCATTTGCCGATAGCTTCGAAGTCATCAACTTCATGGAATTGCTTCACCACGGTTGTTCTGAATTCATAGTCGACATGACCTTCCAATAAATAATTCTTGGTCTTCTCGACTTCTTCTAAATCATAATTCTCTAGCCCAATGGTCATTGGGTATTTATCTGGACAGTTCTTGATGTCCATGGCCACATAATCGATAAGGCCATCTTCGACCAGTTCCTTGAGCTTATCAAAGTTTGAGCCATTGGTGTCTAGCTTTACCAAAAGCCCAAGCTTCTTCACATTCTCTATGAAGTCCCTGATATGGACCTGCAGCAATGGCTCGCCGCCGGTGATGCACACACCATCAAGAACCTTGCTTCTTTTGGACAGGTAGTCCATGATGTCATCCTCGTTGATTCTCTGGTCGTTGTCATTGAGGAAGACCAGACTGCGGTTATGGCAGAACGGACAGCGGAAGTTGCACCCACCCGTAAATGCCGTAGCAGCCATATGTCCAGGATAGTCCAGCAAGGTCAGCTTCTGAAGTCCATAGAACTTCACGCCATTCTCAAGCTCCACTACCGCATATTCTCTAGCCTTTTCGATGATCCTGTTCTGGACCTTGTTGTAGGTCTCCAGTTCATCGGCAGGGATGCCGGAACTAAGATAGCTTAGCCACTTGGATCTCATGTCATAAAGCTTAGGCATGATTTCCTGCGCCTTTTCGCTGGTATATAGCTGTTTCGCTCTTTTATCCACTTCGCTATTCTCTATCCGCACATACTGGAGCTCTTCAAGCCTCTGGATAGACTTGGTGATAGTTCCCTTGTCAAAGACACCTAAGATGGCCAATTCATTCATCGAAATGCCTTCGTTCTCATATATCTGGGTCAACAATATCAGCTGTGTATAGCCCAGATCATATGCGGATAATTGTTTGTCGAAGTGTTTTTGATTGCAGCGGTACAAAATAGAGGAGTCGATACTCAAGTAATTTTTCTCGCTCATATTTTTGCCTGTAAAAATAATATATTCTAATTAAGTTGAACTTTCAACTAAAATACTCTCAAAATAATTGAAAATTCAACTTTTCATATTTCCCGGAAATTACTAAGTAAATTTTTACATTTTCAGCACTATTTTGGCACTCAAAAAGACCTGTTTCCAGGTCTTTTCAACGACTTATTCCACTGTAATTCTGCCCTGTACTTCCCTGTATTCTTCAGGGATAGTTCCACCCAGCATTTCAATGTATGCCTTAAGCGCATTGGCATCGGTCGGGCCGCTCTCAACAATCTTTTCGCATTCGCTCAGAACCGTATTTCCATCTCCTCCACCGAATAGCACATAGGATATTCCCGCCAACGAATACATCTTATCCTTATCGATCGGTACACAAACGCCATTTTCAAGCACATAGACGTCCTTTACTCTTCTTCTGTCGCCTACAGATACAAACGCACCGTTTTCATCGACGACAACGCTTGAATCGATTGAAGTATCGATCGTATATTTCATGCCTGATACCTGCAAGAAACCACCGAATTCATCGATAGCCTTGCCGTCAAGCACATTGATCTTCTGGACATATCTTGAAGTGAATTCCAACATATCCAGTATCTGCTGTCCGCTAGCATAGCAGGAAGCTACATCATTCTGGAACGGATGGACATCTATCAGATTGCCTACCGATATTTCTCCAGACTTGATATCAGTTCTGATGCCGCCACCATTGGTGATGGCAATATCGGTTCCCATTACGGCACGATAGGCATCGGCTACAAAATCTCCTAGATTTGTTTCACGGTCTCTTACCTGCCTGATGCTATCCTTGCCGATAACAAGATTGAAATCAGCCTTTCCGACCTGAACGCTCAAGATCTCATCAAGTCTTTCATAGGCAGCCGATACCATTGATGAGACAGAATCATATTGGCTTACAAGCAAGGATTCAATGCTTCCATCCTTGCATATGATGAGTTCACCAATATTTGCCAGCTTTGTTCCGCATGATACAAGTACGACATCCTGACCGTTCTTGTTTTGATAGCGCTCGCCAGATATCTCAGAATGGGAATGCCCATCAAGAACCGCATCGATGCCGCTGGTGTTTCTTATCAGCGATACAGAATCGAATGGCACAAACGCATCTCCATATCCTAGATGGCTCATAGCCACTACATAATTCGCACCTTCGCTTCTCACCCTATCGACAGTATCCTGAACCTTCTTTGCTAGTTCATGGCCATCGTTGCCGCCATAGAAACCATACACATATTCGCCACCCTCCATGAAATACTTTGGAGTTGATGTCTTCAACGACTGCGGTGTGATTATGCCGACATATCCGACCTTTACGCCATCGTAGTCCTTGATCACATATTCAGGAATGTCGGCGAATACATTATCGCTGTTTCCGCTGTATGCAACATTGCAGGCTATCATTTCAAACTCAGCTCTATCAATGATATTTTTCAATCCATCCATGCCATAATCGAATTCGTGGTTTCCGAAAGTCACAATATCATATCCCACATCATTCATGATATCGACAATGATTTCACCCCTGGAAAGCGATCCTAATGTTCCGCCTTGGGCAAAATCGCCTAGGTCAAGCAACGTAACGTAATCATGGGCAATCTTTAGTTCATCAACATACTGTCTGAGTCCTGCATAGCCGATATTCTCATCAACCCCACAATGGACATCGGAGGTGAAAACGATATGAATATCGTCCTTCAATCTATTCTTGTTGCCGCAGGCAGAGATAGACAATGCCAGCAATATCACCAATGCAGTCTTAATCAGTTTCATTCATATGTCCTTCTTTCGTTTTTTCAAAAATATTTCTTGACAGATGCAGAGTACATAACATTTGTTTAATATTGCATCCATCAGGTACGGAGGCTCTTTATTTCCACGCAATCACCCACTATGTGCAAAGTAATGCTAGCACATTAATCCCGCTATGCGCAAAGTATTAAATGTGCAATGGCATACAAAAAGCTCCATTTAGGAGCTTTATGCTATTAAAATTATACTAATTCGATTGTTGCCATTGGAGCAGCATCGCCACGTCTGATGCCAGTCTTTGTGACTCTGGTATAGCCGCCTTTTCTGTCTGCATATCTTGGGGCAACTTCATCGAACAATACCTGAACGGCTGTCTTGCCATCCTTGGTTGTAACGTTTCTTAAGTATGATGTAGCCTGTCTTCTAGCTGCTAAATCATTCTTCTTTGCTACAGTGATGAGGTGATCGACAACGCTTCTGAGCTCTTTGGCCTTCATTTCGGTTGTTTCGATCTTTCCCTTCAGGATCAATTCTGTAGCAAGATTCTTAAGAAGGGCTACTCTATGATCGGCTGTACGGCCTAATCTACGATTCCACATATCTAATTTCCTCCCTAATCATTCTGCTTGAAGTGCAGGTTAATCTCTTGCAGCTTCTCTTTTACTTCTTTGAGAGACTTCTTGCCGAGATTTCTAACTCTGCCCATCTCTTCTTCTGTCTTTTGAGTCAATTCTTCAACTGTAGAGATGTTAGCTCTCTTCAGGCAGTTGTAAGATCTGACGGTAAGATCCAGATCATCAATTGACATGTTGACTTTCTTGGCATTTGCTTCATTTACGAATTCCTTCATCAACGAATCCATGCCGCCAACTTCTTCATCGACTTCGCTCAAGAGCTCCAGATGGGAAATAAGGATCTTTGAAGCCAAAGCGATCGATTCCTTCGGATTGATAGAACCATCGGTCCATACTTCAACAGTCAGTTCATCAAACTTGGCGCTCTGACCAACACGTGTTGGCTCAACAGTGAAGTTTGTCTTTACGACTGGAGTATAGATGGCATCGGTATAGATAGCGCCGATTCCCTGAGATGAAGTCTGATATAACAGCTTGTTTTCATCTGCAGAGACATAGCCTCTACCCTGACGAGCCTTCAGTTCCATATTTAGTTCGCCGCCCTTTTCAAGGTGAGCGATCTCCAGTTCCGGATTCAGGATCTCTACGCCTGTAGGACAGATGATATCTTCTGCCTTTACAGTGCATGGTCCCTTAGCCGAAATTCTCAGTGTATAATCACTATCATCATTGATGTCCAAGATTAGGTTCTTGATATTAAGAACGATAAGTGTGACATCTTCTCTAACGCCCTTTATTGATGAGAATTCATGGAAGATTCCTCCATCAATCTTGATTGAATATACAGCACCGCCTGGTAAGGATGACAGCATTGTTCTTCTTAAGGCATTGCCTAATGTTGTACCAAATCCTCTCTCTAGAGGCGAAATGACGAATTTGCCATAGTTCTCTGATTCAACATACTCACTTATACTAAATTTTGGACGTTCAAATTTGTTCATATGTTTCCTCCTTGAATATTAGCCTCTTGGTTTCTTTGGTGGACGGCAGCCATTGTGTGGAATAGGTGTCACATCGTTGATGGCTACGATTTCAAGACCTCCAGTAGCGAGCGCTCTGATTGCAGCTTCTCTGCCTGGGCCAGGTCCCTTAACGTTTACTTCAACCTTCTTCATGCCATGATCCATAGCGGTCTTGGCAGCTGCCTCTGAAACTAACTGTGCAGCATAAGGAG
>CALFPO010000038.1 GCA_937919165.1 uncultured Bacillota bacterium
AAATGATCATGAAGACATAAGAGATTTCATAGAAGAATACGTTCATTACTACAACTATGAACGTCCTATGTATAAACTCAATTATAAAAGCCCTGCAGAGTATACACTTTCACAGGGCTTCATACCTGTTTTTTAAACCTGTCTACTTTTCGTTGACAAGTTCACCTAGGTGATGTTTTTTTATGCCAAAAAGAAAAGCGAATTACTTCGCTTTGACTTCCTTGATGTCTTGTCCGCTATTTCCCATGAAGATCGTTGAGAGCTTCTTGAAACGTTCAGGATCGGATGAGACGAAATAGCGATGATCGTTGCCGGGAGTTTCCTTGAGCAGGTCTCTATCTTTCAGCTCCTGCATGATGGATTGGGCGGCACATTGGGATGAGGAGATGATCTGCACATCAGGCATGATCTCTTTGATGATATCTATCAAGAGAGGATAGTGGGTACATCCCAGTATCAATGTATCGATATCCTTATCCTTGAGCGGCTCAAGATATTCATTTAGGATTGTTTCGATGACGATATCGCCCTTATGGAATCTTCCTTCTTCTACCATGGTCGCCAATAATGGACAGGCTTTGGTGAAGACCTCGATCGATGGATCATATTTGCCTATGGCAGCTTCATAAGAACCAGATTGTACCGTAGCAGCAGTGGCGATGACACCGACGCGCTTATTCACTGTAGTCTCAGCCGCCATTCTGGAAGCTGGATCGACAACACCAAATACCGGAACATCATATGATTCGACGACTTTCTTTCTGGCTACGCTATCGGCTGTGTTGCAGGCAATGACGATCGATTTCAGCTCAAACTGTGAAATGTATCTGACGACGTCAAGCACATAGCCGATGATCTCGGAATCGGTCTTGTTGCCGTAAGGCATATGTTCGCTATCGCCGAAATAGATGATGTTTTCGTTAGGCAAAAGCTCTGTTATCGCTTTGACGACAGTCAGTCCGCCGATTCCGGAATCAAAGATTCCTATGTACTTGTCTTTCTCTGTCATAATGAATTGACTATCTGCTTGAAGTGCCTTCCGCGCTCTTCATAGCCTGAATATTGGTCAAATGAGGAAGTGGTAGGCGAAAGCAATACGATATCTCCACTTTGGGCTATCTTGTTTGCTTCAGCTACTGCCTCATCTAGAGTAGTGACGACGATTGGATCATCCACAAGATCGTAAGCGATTCTTCTGCCTGACGAACCAAAGCCGATGACCTTCTTTACGCAACCTAAATGATTGTGCATCTCAGCCATCGACAGACCTTTCTCATATCCGCCCACAAGAAGTATTACGCCCTTGTCGAAGGATTTGAGGGCTGTGATGGTGGCGTCGGTATTGGTGCCTTTGGAATCGTTGTAGTAGCGTATTCCATCTATCTCTCTGACGAATTCAATGCGATGTTCAACACCATTGAATGACGATATGACATCTGCGATATCCTCATTGGATATGCCAAGGTTCTTGGCAACCATGATGGAAATCATGATGTTCTGGATATTGTGCATGCCGACAATCTTGACATCCTTCGTAGACATTATCTTTTCATTGCCGACGCAGATGTAACCATCCTCAAGATGACCATAGGCATCGTCTTCAAGCGAGAAGTCCTGGCACTTGCAATGGATAGGATATCGTTCCATATATTCCTTGAGGATCTGGTCATCAATGTTGCGGATGAAGATTGAATCCTCAGCCATATTGCGATAGACCTCAGTCTTTGATTTGTAGTAGTTCTCAAGCGATCCCATGGTCTCAAGATGATCAGGAGTCAGATTGATGATGGTGGCGATTTCTGGTGTGAATCTATCGATATCGACAAGCTGATGGTTGGAGATCTCCAAAGAGATGTAGTAGCCTTCTTCTTCCATCAGATTGTGGTCCAGAACAAGCTCACATAATGGAGTGCCGATATTGCCTCCTAATAGTGCCTTATCCTTGAAAGCCTTTTTGAGCAGCTCGTAAACGATGGTTGTTGTGGTGGTCTTTCCATTGGTACCAGTGATGGCGATATAGTGCTGCTTCTTCGACACTTCAAAAGCCAGCTCGATTTCGGTGATGATAGGAATGTTTCTTTCCTTGAGGCGTTTAACCAATGGATGGATAGGAGCGACACCTGGATTCTTAACCACCAGATCATAGTCTCCTTCGAATACGGACATGTCCTGATTCAGGATCTTCACGCCCATCTCTTCAAGCGTCTTGCGCTTTTCTTCATCGGGTTCCTTGACTTCTGAAAGAGAAATCTCGGCACCCAGCTTATGAAGGAGCCTGATGGCGGCCATGCCGCTTCTTGCGAGTCCTACAACCAGGACTTTCTTATCTTTGAAATTGCCATTCATAACTTAATCATTTTACCATTTTTGAGTTGACATTATGAAATATTCTCATATATATTATTCACGTGAAAGCTGAAATTAGTCTTGAAAGCAGGGCAGATGGATATGTCGATATCGTGACGGTAGAAGATATAGCCGATCGTAACTGCTTTTCTTATGTCGACAATGAAGGCCATAACTGCGAGATGTGCATCTATGAAGATGGCTTATGCCTTTTCAGGGAATGCGATGACCATGTGCTCGAGCTTCATCTCAAAGACGATGCATATGCCAAGATAATCAGCAGCGAGGGAAAAATCAAAATCGATGCGAAAGTTGTTGCATTTGAAATAAATAATGATATATTAGTAATGCACTACCTCATAGACAATGAGGAAAGAATAATCAAAGTAAAATATTTATAGGAGTTTGTACATAAATGACCAGTGTAAGATCAATGACTGATTTGGCGTACGAAATCATGTCCAAGAAGAAACGTGCGATATTGTTTTCTAAACTTTGGGAAGAAGTGAAGAAAGTCTTTGGCGCAAGCGATGACATGATCAGCCAGTTCTATTCGGACCTGACTCTCGATTCCCGTTTCGTGAGAATGAAGGAAGAGAACAAGTGGGATCTTGTCGAAAGAAGAAAATATGCGGAATCGCATGTCGATCTGAGCAATATCGAACTTGATGAAGATGAGCCAGAAGAAACAGAAGAAGATGATGACGACAACGGCATCATCACAAACAGCGAAGACGCCTACTAGCCAGATAAAAGCTCCAGCAGAATGGAGCTTTTTATAGCATTATCGGTATAAAAAGGGTACAATATAAAAGAATATATAGAGGTAAACGACAATGATCAACAAATGTAAAATCCTGCTACTAACACTTTTGCTTGCACTGACATCGCTTGGGGTAGGCACATCGAATCAGGTTCATGCGGAAACACAACAATACAAAGTGACATTCGCAATTGAAGTCACCAATCTGGCTATGGACGCCGACACCGAAGGGTCGTGGATACCTACGGGATGGACGGTAGAAAAAAACTATAAAGTATATTCTAAAAACTATCCTGAAGGAACAGCCATTGATAATATTTTGATGGAATGGACCTCCTTGCCTAACGAGCCTAGAGGAGCATATCCAGATAAGGGAGATAAATTCCTAGGCTGGGTAACCGATTTTACGGGAAGCACATTAACCCAAGATGTAAAGTTTGTCGCTAAAGTGAATTGCGCTCAGGTTAATCATGAGATTATGAATGACAATCTCACTGTCCCTACATACACATGGAATGGCTCAAAATGTACAGCAAAGACCCACTGCAACAACTGCGGTCAGGATATCACAGAAACTGTTGAAGGCGAAGAAGCAACGGAAAAAACGACACCAGCCACTTTCAACACCAACAAGAGCCTCTATTATCACGCAACATTTGTGAATTCGTATCTATTTGAAGAACAAATGTCAGAATTAACGGAAGTACCTAATTCGATGCTTACACATACCGTCACATCAGGCGCTGGTCAGGACCATCTGCTAGGATCAGCCCATGGTCTGCAGTATGAGACAAACGGAAATGATAATGTAGTGACATTAACAAAAGTGATAATCGATGACAAGACCTTTGAAAGCGGCTTTACGGCAGATAAATCAACCTTATGGGTTCTTAAGGTCAATATTCCTAAGAGCTTCTTAGAAGGCTTGGAATTAGGGCAGCATACAATCAAGTTTGTCCTCGATGACAAGACAGATAGTCGTTATATCGCAACAAGCAATTTCAACATTGTAGATCATGTTGTCATAGAAGGAGCAGATGGCACCTACACCAAGGGCTCCGGAACTAATTATGCCTTCAAGTCAAATGGCTTATTCTCTGATTTCGAGGAAGTTCTCGTTGATGATGTGGCAATTGATTCGTCAAACTATATAGCTGAAGAAGGTTCAGTCAAGATTACTTTAGCTTCAAACTATCTAGATGGTTTGAATCTTGGAGAACATGATCTTGGCATTAGACTGAATGATGGCGATGCACCTGTCGCTACTACAAC
>CALFPO010000039.1 GCA_937919165.1 uncultured Bacillota bacterium
ATGCTGCTGTATGACTTGTGAGTGTCTATTAACCCTCCGCCTACAGTAGGAATATCCTTTGCGTCAACCGACACAAGCCTGCCTTCGGCATTCTTCTCGAAGATATAGAGATTGAAATGGGATAATGCCCAGATGTAACCGTAATAATCATCCTGAACGATGTCGTAGAATACCTCCTCGGATTTCTTTCTTACAGGATTGATGATATTCTGCTTGACAAACATCTCTTCTTCCGACTTGGCATCGAGATTAAAGCGCCAGATGCCATTTCCCCAGGTGATGATCCAGTAATCGCCCTGTGCGTCCTGAATCAGCTTTCTGAGCTTGAAATCCTTCAGCTTTGCGACTTGGCCGAAATAGTCTCTTTCGTTATTATATTTGAAGATTGCACCATCGTCGCCCAACAGCCAGAAATCGCCTTTCCGGTCACAATATATGGAATTTGCAGCTTTCGGCAGATGGTAATCCTTGAAGACCTTATTATGGTAATCATAAAGGTAAAGGCTATGATCATCGATGATCCACATCGTATTGTCAGGACGTGGGAAGAATGCCGACACTACAATGTTTCTCAGATTCACATCCTTAAGGACTTCTGTCTTGAGCGTATTCTTGTCGATGAGAGAAATGCCATTGAACGAACCTACCCAGATATAATCCTTGTCCTCAGTGATGCAGCGTATATCATTATTGCTGAGTTTGTCGGGAGTCTTATAGTCGTTACGGATGATCTTCATGTTATATCCGTCATAACGCATTACTCCTTCAGGCGTACCAAGCCAGAGATATCCTGATTTGTCCTGATAAAGACAGAATATTGAGTTGATAGTCATCTGATCCAAGTCCAAGGCAAAGCTTATGATATGCTGGGCGAAACATAAAGATGTGCCCTGCAGCATAAAGAAGATGCACAAGAAAATAGAAAAAAGTATGCTCAAGATTCTTTTCTTCATGGGTCTGTATTTCTATGTCAGTGATTCGTGGAGAAAGTAAGTTCTGCTGCAAAGATAATAATAATTATTAATTACAAAGAAACTAGAGAAAAAAAAATCATATCTTCTGTGGTTTTTATGCCACAAAAGATATGATTGAATTGTTTTGGGACTATTGTCCCGAATAGAAATATGTTGGGTCGAAAATTACATGTTCATACCGCCATCGATCTGGATAACCTGACCTGTAACGTAGCTTGACATGTCTGAGCCGAGGAATACGCAGACGTTGGCGATGTCCTCAACCTGGCCGCCGCGACGGAGAGGGATCTTAGCCATCCAGCCCTTGCGTACATCCTCAGGAAGCTGTGCTGTCATGACTGTCTCGATGAAGCCTGGAGCAACTGCGTTGGCACGGATACCCTTAGGACCCATTTCCTGTGCGATAGACTTAGCAAGACCGATCATACCAGCCTTTGATGCAGAGTAGTTACACTGACCAGCGTTACCGTGAACACCAACAACTGATGACATGTTGATGATAGAACCACTGCGCTGACGCCGCATGATGGGTGAGCAAGCGT
>CALFPO010000040.1 GCA_937919165.1 uncultured Bacillota bacterium
CCGCGACCGTCAGGTGGCGGATAAATTCTTCTTTATTTATCATTGGTGATTCCTCGATTGTTCTTCTCCAGCGCTACCAGAAGGACGCTGACATCGGCGGGGCTGACGCCGGAAATGCGGGCGGCTCTGCCAACCGTCTCCGGGGCGATGGCTGCCAGCTTTTCTCTGGCCTCTTCTGACAGGGCGGTGAGGGCGCTGAAGTCAAAGCCGGACGGGAATTTCTTCTCCTCCAGACGATGCATCCGGGCTATCTGCTCCCGCTGCTTCTCGATATATCCTTCGTATTTTGCCTCGGTCTCCAGCTCGGTGACTATATCGGCCGGCACCTCTCCATAGGTTAGGCCCCCATTCAGGGGGGCTGTCGCTGAAAGCGACTGGGGGGTAATCAGTATGCCTTACCGGCTGTTGCGCAGTAGACGGTGAAGCTGCTGCGGCCGTCGAGATTCAGCTTGGCGTTGAGCTTGTCATCGAATCGATGGACTTTGAAGGAACATTGATTGCGCTTGATACCGATAAGGTTGACCTTTCGATCTCTGGTTTTGGCTATAAGGCCGACCGTGCTGAACAGTATGAACTGTCTCATGGCTACTATGCATCAAATACCGATAGCAGCCACCACACAATCATCATCAAGGCTACTGACAAAGACAAATACAAGACTCTTGAAGACTTCAATGCCGCTGGACTGAAGATCGATGCCCAGACTTCATCGCTTCAGCAGATGTATGTCGAGGATCAGCTTCCTAATGCCGAACTGACATTATTCTCAGACTTCTCGCAGGCAATTCTTGATCTGAGCACCGGCAAGACTGATGCTGTTGCGCTTGACTCGACAACCGCAAAGAACTACGCTGTAACATCTAATGGCGAATTCATATCAGTATATGATGACCTTGGCATCGAATTCGATCTAAGCATGTATGCAGAAGTGGACGGCAATGTCTTGGCTGCCAAGAAGGGCGAAACTGCTCTGATGGATGTATGCAACCTCTGCATCGACAAGGCAATGGCTGATGGCCTGTACAAGGAATGGTACCTTGCAGCTTGCGAAGAATCAGGCGTAGAACCAGAACTGTAATATGACAATCACCGAAATGCTGACGCAGATCGTAAGCGTCTTTATCGAATATCGGGCAATGTTCTTCAAGGGTGCCTTAGGTACCCTTAAATATGCAGCAATTGCCGTATCGCTTGGAAGCGTGCTTGGAACATTTGTTGCCTTCCTGAATCTTTCCAAGAATAAGGTGATCTCCAAGATTGCCGAGATATATGCCACCATCATTAGAGGAACGCCTCTTCTGGTGCAGATGTATCTGGCATATTACTTCTTGCCGATGTATTTCACGCTGTTTGCTTCCTTAAGCAAGGAACAGTGCGTACTGATGTCTTTGATCATCAACTCATCTGCGTATGTATCAGAGATCATTAGAGGCGGCATCATGTCGGTCGACAAGGGGCAGAGCGAAGCAGCCAGATCATTAGGCATGTCTGAGTTTCATTGCATGACAAGAATAATCCTGCCGCAAGCCATCAGGACCATCATTCCGTCATTGGCCAATGAATACATATCCATGATTAAGGAAACTTCAATGGCTGGAACTTTCCAGATGTATGAGCTGATGTACACCAGGACGATTCTTGCCAACAAGTTCCTAATGTGGCAGCCGCTGTTTATTGTGGCCATCATCTATCTGATCATGACCTATGTTCTATCAAAGATCGTAAGATTAATCGAAAGGAGGCTATCGTTAAGTGACAAATAGTGAAACAATGATTCAAGTCAAAGGCCTCCATAAGTCCTTCGGTGACCTGAAGGTACTCAAGGGTATCGATGAGACAATATCGAAGGGCGAAGTTGTGTGCATTATCGGTGCATCAGGCGGCGGCAAGTCGACTTTCCTTAGATGCCTCAATCTTCTGGAGACTCCAGAAGAGGGAAGCATCATCTTTGAGGGAACCGACATCACCAAGCTGGCCAAGAACAAAGAACTGGACATCCATCGTCAGAAGATTGGCATGGTCTTCCAGCAGTTCAATGTCTTTCCGCATCTGACCGTCATCGACAACATCACCTTGGCACCGATTCTTGAGAAGAAGATGCCTAAGGAAGATGCTGAGAAGATGGCTATGGAACTACTTAAGAAAGTCGGAATTGCCGATAAGGCCCATGAATATCCAAACAAGCTATCAGGCGGACAGAAACAGCGTCTGGCTATCGTCAGAGCCATGGCTATGGAACCTGATGTAATGCTGTTTGATGAGCCAACAAGCGCCTTGGATCCAGAAATGGTAAAGGGTGTGCTCAATGTCATAAAGGAACTTACCAAGAGCGGCATGACCTGCGTCATTGTTACTCATGAGATGGGCTTTGCCAAAGAAGTATCCGACAGAATCATCTTCATCGATGATGGACTAATCGTTGAGGAAGGAACTCCAGATGAGATCTTCAATAATCCTAAGACTGACCGTCTAAAGGAATTCTTAAGCGAGGTGCTCTAATGCTTACATATGACCATTATTTCGACAGTGAAGAAAGAGGCAAGATAATTGCTGATTTCCAGAAAGAGTATCCTGATCTGATCAGAAGCGAAACCATACTGAAGACAGAGGAGGGAAAGGATGTACTTGCGGTAACCATAAGCAACTTCAAGAATGGCGATCCAAGCGATAAGCCTGCCTTCTATGTCGATGGCAATACCCATGCCGGTGAAGTCACTGGCATGATGGTTTCGATGTATCTGATTGATTATCTATTGTCCAATTACGGAAAGAATGATGAAGTGAACTATCTGATGGATAGCTTCACCTTCTATGTGATACCTTGCATATCCCCAGATGGCAGTGATACCTATCTGCATACTCCAAATATCCTTCGAAGCGTAAATCGCGACTACAACAAGGAAAAAGGCGGTCTATACAAGAAGGATATGGATGATGATGGCGTCATCAGAATGATGAGAATCAAGTCAAGATCAGGCAAGTTCAAGATCAAGGAAGACAATCCTGATCTGATGGTGCCTAGAGCTGCCGATGATGTAAACGGAACTTTCTATGATGTATATACCGAAGGCGAAATTGAAGACTACGATGGCGTAAACATCAAGGTTGCCAAGGAAGCGTGGTGCCTTGACTTCAACAGGAACTATCCATTCGGCTGGTTCAACGACTTCCGTCAAAGCGGAGCTGGACCATACCCTCTAAGCAACAAGGAAACAAAGGCTGTCGTCGATTTCGTGATTGCCCATCCTAATATCTGTTCAGTATTGACCAACCATACCAGTGGCGGCGTATTGCTTACTCCTCCTGGTACCTATTCGGCCAAGAAGGCTCCAGAATATGATGTTGCCGTATACAAGGAACTTGGCAAGCTATGCAAGAAGACCTGTGGCTATAAGGATTCCAATATCTTTGATGGCTTTGTGACCGATCAGGAGAACTATGATTCAGGCGCTTTCGATGACTGGTGCTATGAGACCAAGGGTGTATTTGCTACGACTTTAGAGCTCTGGAACCTAGAAGAAAGAGCCGGCATGCCTAATGTCTGGGGCAAGATCGAGACTCTGGAAGAGGAATGTCAGCGTATGGAGAAATGCTACGGTTGGATCAAAGAGAACTATCCTGAAGGCTTCAAGTCATGGGAAAAGTTCAATCATCCACAACTGGGTGAAGTCGAGATCGGCGGTTTTGACATCAAGCATACTTTCCAGAATCCGCCAGAAAAGTTCTTGGAACAGGAACTAGTTAAAGCCACAAACTTTGCGCTGAAGTTTGCCTCATTGCTTCCAAATGTTGAGCTTGTCTCTTGCAAGAAGGAAAACATCGGCGACAATATCTACAAGGTAGAGGCGATAATCGAGAATACCGGATATCTTCCGACCTACATTTCCGATAAGGCCAAGATGATCAAAGCCAACAAAGGCATCACCTGTAAGATCAGCGGCGAAGTCCTGGAAGGAAAGAATGAGGTAGAGATCGGGGAACTGTCATCATATTCCAAGACCGAATCGACTGCCATGTTCTATGGAAATATTGCAACCTTCAATTCCGATCCGATCAGAAAGAAGATCAGCTTCATTGTAAGAAGCGATGAAGATATCGTTCTAGAGATCAGCGGAAACAAGATCTTCAACAAGAAGATCAAGCTATAATGACAAAGCACTCTCCATTTGGAGAGTGCTTATTTGTTTAATGAAACTGATGAAGTCAATCGACCTTCATGGTGTCGATGACATCAAGTATCTTGGTCCAAGTGATATTGGACTTTTCTTTTTCCATCTGCTCAAGATATTTGACGTTGTCTTTCACGGTGTTGGCCATCAGATAGTTGTAGTAGTAACGCCCGAATGCTTCATATTGGGATACATCTACTTCTGGCTTTTCGTCTGTCAGCTTGTTCTTGCAGGTCTTTTCATAGATATCGAAGTATTCGCCGTTATCGAAATGCTCATTGAGTTCGGTTACGCCATAGCATCTATCGGCATAGCTGATATCGCGCCTTATCTCTTCAAAGAAGGCATAGGCATTGATGATGAGCACAAACGTGGAGACAATGATGAGGGCTTTGCCAAGCTTAATCCATCTGTTTTTCTTTTTCATCGTTTATCCTTTCCATCACTAATGCCACAATCTCGCTGCTTGTCATTTCTTCAAGTTCTTCCATGTCCGTATCTTTCAGATACATATAGCTCTTGAGGAAACTTCGGCATTGCTTGTTGAGCTTTTCGATATTCTTTCTTGTATAGTCGCTGTAGTCGTCACGTCTGTTGTAGTTCTTCAAGTCATACAGATAGTCTTCAAGATCTGTACAGGCTCTGGTCAATGGATCGGCATAGTTGTCTTTGACCGTATGGTAATGCGATACATCCTTGACGATCTGCTTATAGTCATAGGCTAGATTGATGATAGGAATGAATTCCTCATAATCCCTGTAGCTGATTGCGTATTTGTCGGTATAGGTCACAAATTCCAGATAATCTTCGTTTTCCAGGTAGTCTCTCATAGCGGCTTCAATCTGGCTTCTGTCTTGTCTTGCAGAGACAATCTTTTCTGATATCTCATATGACCTGTTGTAGAGGATAAACAGCATTACATTCGCCAGAAGCAGCACTACCAGAATGACCAGCAGGTTGTATCCGCGATAGCTTTTCTTCGCTTCGCTCATCACTTCATTTCTGGTCTTCTCATAGTCTTTGTCTAAAGCCTTGAGCTTCTCAATATGTTCTATAGCTTCTTCATTGGGCGTTCCGCAATGCGGACAGTAGGCATCATCTAATGTCAGGGGAGCGCCACAATTCTTGCAGTTAACCATTAGCATCCTCCATCATCTTCTTTAGCTTATCGTAGTCGATATAGCCATAGCCATCCGATGTATCCTTGTACATCTTCTTGAGTCTATCTTCACGATAGCCAAACTTGGCAATCGCATCCTTGAGCGTCTGGCATTGGTCTTCATATTTCTCAGTTTCTGTCTCGTCCATGGAAAGGGTATAGACATAATATGATGGATAATAAAGGAAGTACAGGAATTCGCTCATGCGATAGTCATCCAGCTTTTCGGTTTCGCTTAGGTATTTCTGAAGCTCTACATATTTGTCTGTAAGGTAGTAGCTGGCATAATGGCTCCAGTTTCTTACGACATGATAGTTTTCGGCTTCAAGCTTTCTTATGGTCTCGACATCATTTCTTTCATAGGCATCGTTGAGCTTGCCGATATTGTCGTTTTCCCAGACGATGTTTTCATATGTCTGTCTGTCTTCCTTCTTGTAGTCGTATCTTCCGATGTAGGTGAAGTTGACAATGACAAAAGCGATAGCCAGACATACAACTACCATGATGATGGCTCTGAATACGGATTTGAGCAGCATTGAGCTAAGCGATGAATACATCTCTTCCTTCAAACCGAAGACTTTGTCGATAATGTCGACAATCTTCTTTCTGAAGTCCTTGTATGCTCCTTTACGGTTCATAGAACCGCAATATGGGCATTTGGTGAGATCATCATCGAAGGCTCCGCCGCAGTTTTTGCATATCATCGAAATACCTTCCTTTTTATTGATTAGAATCTATCGATCTCTTCCTTGAGGACATCGACTATCTCATTCTGAGGAATGGTTCTTACAATCTGTCCTTTCTTGAAGAGAATGGCACTGTCTTTGCCTCCGGCGATGCCGACATCGGCTCTCTTGGCTTCGGTCGGGCCATTTACCGGACAGCCCATGATGGCTACCGTGATGTTCTTATTGACGGTTTCAAGATATGTCTCCATCTCTTTGACGATCGGCAGCATGTCATATTGGATACGTCCACAGGTTGGACAGGATATGAGATTTGGCACATCATCTCTAAGGCCAGCGGCTCTAAGGATCTTCTTGGCGATCTTGACTTCTTCGACAGGGTCATCGGAAATGGAGATTCTGATGGTGTCTCCAACGCCATCCAGCAAGAGATTGCCCAAGGCAAGCGATGACTTGATGGTGCTGTCGATCAGTCCACCGGCCTCCGTTACGCCAAGATGAAGAGGATAGTCGAAGGTTTCGGCCGCAAGCCTATAGGCCTTTATGCATTCAAGGGGATCTGATGACTTGAAGGATAGGCAGACATCGTGGAAGTCCATGGCTTCAAGGATTCTCAGATGGTCCTTGGCTGATTCGATCATGGCTTCTTCGCTATGTTTGTACTTATGGTTGAGGCTTCCGCCATTGATGCCGATGCGGATCGGCACATTTCTTTCCTTGCATAGGGCGACGATCTCTTTGATCTTGTCTTCATTCTCGATATTGCCGGGATTGAGTCTGATCTTGTCGGTACCAGATTTTATGGCTTCGATTGCGAAGTCAGGATTGAAATGGATATCGCATACCAGCGGTATATCGATTCTTTTCTTTATCTCTTTGACGGCCTTGGCATCATCATCGTCAAGAATGGCGACTCTGACGATTTCGCAGCCAACCTCTTCAAGGCGTTTGATCTGACTTACGGTAGCCTCGACATCCTTGGTTTTGGTGTTGGTCATGGATTGGATCAGGACCTTGTTCTGGCCACCGATCTGCAGTCCGCCGACCTTGATTTTCCTTGTATCTAATCTAGTAATCATAGACTCATTATATATCAAAAGCCCTAGATCTGTTTCTCTAGGGCTTTGATTACTTCATTGATCTTGGCGTCATCGCCAGCGACGATGGCATTTTTTACGCAATTGTCGATATGATTCTTGAGAATCAGGTTATTGGCCTTCTTCAAAAGCGATCTTGTGGCCATCAATTGGTCTGATACATCAAGACAATAGCGGTCTTCATCGATCATTCTGATGATGCCTTCAAGCTGTCCTTTGGCGATCATCAGATACTTTCTGACGTTCTCATCCTTAGTCATTGATGATTTCCTTGACTTCGTATCCGGCCTCTTCGATGGCATCAATGATTTCTTCATCGCTCAAGGTTGTATCCTTGATGATGGCTTCATTCTCTTCAAGGCAGACTGATGCTTCAGCGCCAATCTTGTTTAGGGCATCCTGTACATGCTTGACGCAGCGCATGCACATCATGCCATCGATCTTGACTGTTTTGTTCATGATAGGCAAATCCTCCTTCTTTATACTGTTTATTCTTAAAGCATTGCTTATGACGAAAATAGAGCTTATGGACATCGTGATAGAACCGATCATTGGATTCAGCGATAGTCCTAAGTTCTTGCTGAAGAGCCCTGCCGCAAGCGGTATGAATAAAGCATTATAGAATAGGGCCCAGAAGAGATTCTGTCTGATGATCTTCATGGTTTTCTTTGAAAGTTCATAGACAAAGGAGATATCATGGATGCTGTTGGACATGAGAATGACATCGCTTGTGGCATAGGCGATATCGGTTCCTTCCGCAATCGAGAAGGAGATATCGGCACTGCTAAGGGCAATCGCATCGTTTATGCCGTCTCCGACCATAGCGACGATGCCTTCTTTCTTCTTTTTGGCAATCAGCTCATCTTTGTCGGCAGGGGTCATCGCATGATGGTATTCATCGATATGCAGAATCTTGGCGACATTTGAGGCAACGATTTCATTGTCGCCTGTACACATGATGGTCTTTATGCCTTTCTCATTCAGTGAAGATATGGCCTTGATGGAACTTGAACGCAAAGCATCGCTTAGATAGACGACGCCTAAAGCCTTATCGTTCTTGCCGACGATGATGAACGATTGTCTGCTTCTTTGGGCTTTTTCGATGTCTTTTTCTTTTATGGTTGCATTATATCTATGGGCCAATTCTATATTTCCGGCATAATAGGCATCTTCACCGATCCTGCCAATGATGCCAAGAGCCGATTCCTGAATTATCTCGTCGAAGGATAGATTGCCATCAGGATATTTCTTGTTTATGGCTTTGGCGATCGGATGCGTTGAGCCTTTCTCAAGAGATGACAGGACATTTATGAATTGATCATCATATTGGACAATGTCGATGACCTCCAGAGAGTTCCTTGTGAGGGTACCTGTCTTGTCTAAGAGGATATTTTTCATTCTGCCTGCTGTTTCAAGAATCTCGGGATTCTTGATCAGTACGCCATTTCTGGCTGCATTGCCGCTGGCTACCATGATAGCGCTTGGTGTCGCTAAGCCTAATGCGCATGGGCAACTGATGACCAGTACAGAAAGCGCATAGTTGAGGCTGGTTTCGATATCACGGGATACAAACTGCCATATCACGAAGGTCAGTATCGAGATGCCAAGAACCGCATAGACAAAATACGAAGATACCTTGTCGGCAAAGCGCTCGATTGGAATCTTCGACATGGTGGCCTGCTTGGTCAAGGAGATTATCTTGGATAAGGTAGTTTGGGCGCTGTTCTTATCGACCTTGATGGTCAATTGCCCGGATATGTTTATGGTGCCGCCAATGACGGCGTCATCTATTGTGCGAAGTCTAGGAATCGATTCGCCGGTGATCATCGATTCGTCGATGGTTGATGATCCCTTTATTATCGTTCCATCCTGAGGAATGGATTCGCCAGGAAGAACAATCAGGATATCGCCTTTCTTGATGTCATCGATCGGCACGATTTTGATTTCATCATCTTCAAGGCGATTGGCCTGCATCGGAATAAGGGTCGATAGACCTCTGATGGTCTTGGTGGCTTTCTTCTTGTTTTGGCCTTCGATAAATTTGCCTAACGAGACGATCACAAGCACCATGGCGGCTGTTTCGAAATAGAAATGATAACCATCTTTTCCTATGCTTTGCATATACATGGCAAATAGGGAATAGATGAATGAGACAAAGCTTGAGATCGATACAAGCGAGTCCATGTTCGGATTGAGATGGAATAGGGCATTGAAGCCAGAAATGAAATGATGGAAATTGAGGGCAATGATGATGCCTGAAAGGATGAGCTGATAGATGCCGGAGTTATTGATAGGCTTAAGGCCGAACATATGTCCCATCGATATGAGCATCAAAATGGTCATAAGTATGATTGAGATTAAAAGCTTAAGCTTTGTATGATCAATTGATGTGCTCTTTGCGATCACAAGCTCATAGCCCTGTTTCTTGAGAGCGACAGCCATGTCTTCTTCCTTGATGATGGCTTCATCAAAAACGATGTAGGCTTCATTCTCCAAGAGATTGACCTTGCAGTCGCTAATGCCTTCTAGGCCTTTCAGTGTCTTTTCGACTGTGTTCTTGCAGATGACACAGCTCATTCCTTTTACTTCGTAGGTCTTTTCCATATATACCCCCATAGGGTGTATTAATTATAACATATGAATGAAGATGATGACATGCTTTAGGATATAATGATGGTATGAGCAGTCCCTTATATATAAGAAGCGTATACAGCCTTCTGTCTTCGATGTGCACAATCGACGGCATTGTTTCCTATGGACAGAAGTGCGGATTCAGCGCTTTAGGACTAGTGGACAGGAATGTTCTTTCTGGTGCCATGAGCTTCAAGAAAGCCTGCGAATCGGCGGGCATCAAGCCTGTTTTTGGCCTTGAATGCGATTTTGAGCTTGATGGCAGATCTTTTCCTATTGTCCTTTATGCCAAAGATGATGAAGGCTATAGAAACCTGATGGGTCTTTCTTCACTCATATGTACGGGAGAAGACAAAAGAATAAACAAGGAGATCCTTGACAGATATAAAGGCCATAACATTGTCTGTCTGCTTTCGGATGATATGCCTTTGACCCATGCCTATGATGTTGGCGGAAATCTCGTGGAAGCCATGGACAGACAGAAACTCTGTTTTGGCGAATACATCGTTGGCATGATGGACCATGATCTGGCTATGAATCGCAATCGCGACAAAGTGCTAAGGAAGACTCTTGATGCATATGGCATAAGATGTCTGGCACTAAGCAGAACCTTCTATCTTGAAAAGAATGATGACGAGAACTATGAAGTGCTCAAGTGCATCAGAGACAAGAAGACGATCGATGACAGCGATATCAAGCTGGATAGCGGACGGTATTTCCGCACAAAAGAAGAATATGAAAGCCTATATATAAGCGATGAGCTCGCTTATGGCGATGAATTGGCATCGATATGCAACGCCAAGCTTGAGTACAGCACTTCGCTTCCTCTATATGAAAACAGAAGCAATGCCTCATCGAAGGACTATCTGGTCTCTCTGTGCAGAGAAGGACTGAAGCGTCGCCTAAAGGGCGATGTTCCAGAAAACTACAGAAAGCGTCTCGAATATGAACTCAAGGTCATCATCGATATGCATTTTGAGGACTACTTCCTGGTGGTATATGATTTCATTCTTTTTGCCAAGAAGCGTAATATTCTGGTAGGTCCAGGAAGAGGCTCGGCAGCCGGTTCGCTTGTATCGTACTGCCTGGGCATAACCGACATCGATCCGCTCAAGTATGGACTGATCTTCGAAAGATTCCTCAATCCAGAGAGAATATCGATGCCTGATATCGATACGGATTTTCCTGATGACCGTCGTGATGAGGTCATTGCCTATGTCAAGGAAAGATATGGCATTGAACATGTCGGACATATCATCACCTATGGCACACTAAAGGCCAAGCAGGTGCTTAGGGATGTCGGCAGAGTCTTGAACTATCAAAGCAGAGAGATCGATGGACTATGCAAGCTTATACCTAATGCGATTGACGCAAGTCTTGAGAAAGCCTATCGTGAAGTTCCGCTTTTTGCCCAGAAGATCGAATCGGATGAAAGATATCGCCGTCTTTATGCGATTGCGAGAAGACTAGAGTTTTTCCCGCGCCATGAATCGACCCATGCAGCCGGTATCGTGATGTCTAGAAAGCCATTGACGGAAGTGGTTCCGTTGATAAGAATTGAAGATGATATCTATTCTACCCAATACACGATGGAGCATCTTGAGGAATTGGGCCTGATAAAGATGGATTTTTTGGGTCTGCGCAATCTGGGCATAATAGCTGAGATCGTCGAAGACATAAATAGAGACCAGAACTTCTCTTTGAAGGATATTCCGCTTGATGACAAAAAGACCTTCGAGCTTATCGACAGTGTCAATGTATCGGGCGTCTTCCAGCTTGAATCTAGCGGCATGCGCAACCTGATAAGAAAGATGAAGCCAAGGAATTTCGAGGAGATTGGCATGACCATCGCCTTGTTCAGACCGGGGCCAATGAAGAATATCCCGCTGTTTCTTGAGAATAGGGCAAATCCGGAAAAGGTGGTCTATCTTCATCAAAGTCTCAAGGCTATTCTTGAGGATACTTATGGCATTATCGTCTACCAGGAACAGATTATGGATATCGCCAGAACGATGGCAGGCTTCAGCTATGGCAAAGCCGATATCCTAAGAAAGGCGATGTCAAAGAAGAAGGCCAAGGAGCTTGAAAGGCTGCATCCTGATTTCATTGATGGATGTCTGAAAAACGGCTATACAAAAGAACTATCCGAAAAGGTCTATGATCTGATCATGGAGTTCGCCAACTACGGCTTCAACAAGTCCCATTCGATTGCCTATGCGATGGTCGCCTATCAATTGGCTTATCTCAAGGCCAACTATCCGATGTATTTCTATAAGGCCTTATTGAACGGAGTGATCGGCTCTCAAGCCAAGACCTATGAATATATCAGCGAATGTCAGAAGATCAGACAGAAGGTCAAAGGCATTTCCTTGAACCATTCAGGCTTGCTGTATGGATTGGAAGATGATGCCATCATTATGCCGCTTAGTCTGTGCAAGGATGTCGGAAGCATCTCGTGCCGCAAGATAATCGATGAAAGGGAAAGCAACGGTCCATATGCCGACTATATCGAAGCGGTAAGCAGACTGGTTAACTGTTCGGTAGAGAAGAATGTCATCGAGAATCTGATATATGCGGGAGCTTTTGATGAATTCGGCAAGAGCCGCCATACGATGATTGCGTCTTTGCCTAATGTCTTGCGATATGCTGATGCGCACAAAGGAGAGAAGCTGACGCTTGATGGCTTCGATGATGCTCCTATCCTGGAGGAACTTAAGGATGACAATCTGGTTTCTGCCGAGAACGAGAAGGAAGTTTTGGGCTTCTACTTCACTTTCAATCCTTTGGTTTCAATAAAGGAGAAGAATGGCATCAATACCAGAACCTTGGATGAGCTGTCCAATGCCTTTGGCTATGTTGAAGGCTTTGGACTGATAAATAGAGTAAAATCATTGAAGACAAAGAAAGGCGATATGATGGCTTTTGTGGACCTTGTGGATGAAAAGGGCAATCTGTCGCTGGCTGTCATGCCTAATGTCTATGCAATCTATCAGAAAGAGCTCGTTAAGGGCAAATATGTCTATTTTGAAGGTAAAATGGAGAAAGAGGCTTCATGTCTTGTGAGAAAGATGAAGGTACTATAGGAGAGTAATTATGCTTAAGATATTGATTGTCGATGATGAGATTAAGATCAGGGAAGTCGTATCGGAATATGCCAAGGTATCGGGATACGAATGCGATGAGGCCAGCAATGGCAGCGAAGCGATAGAGATGATAGAGGCTAAGGACTATGATTGCGTCGTATTGGATATCATGATGCCTGAACTTGATGGCTTTTCGGCCTGCAAGAAGATAAAGGCCATCAAGGATGTGCCTGTCATAATGCTTTCAGCAAGGCAGGAAGAGGACGATAAACTTTTTTCCTTCAATCTGGGCGTTGACGACTATGTAACAAAGCCTTTCTCGCCAAAGGAGCTGATGGCCAGAATCAAGGTTGTCTGCGAAAGAAGAAAGAAGCCGGAGAATGAGCGTTACGTCTTTGATGGACTTGTCATCGATGTCGATGGACGAGAGGTATCGATCGATGGACAGCGCATCAATCTGACGCCTAAGGAATTCGATCTGCTCATCTATCTTGTCGAAAACAAGAATATCGCCTTGGCTCGCGAGAATATCCTTTCTTCTGTCTGGGATATGAACTTCTATGGCGACGACAGGACTGTCGATACGCACATCAAGATGCTGAGAAACGATCTAGGCGAATATCGTGACCGTATAGTGACTGTCAGGGGTATGGGGTACAAGTTTGAAGCTTAATTTTAAAGGCATAAGATTTTCAACTTGGCTATATTTTTTAGGTTTTTCCGTTTCAATGCTTACATTGTTAGGCTTTTTATTAGTTGTTTTAATAAAGCCATACTATGGTCCATGGAAAATATACATAATCAATGATGCCGTTCCCATAAAAAAGCGGTCCTCTCGACCTATGCGTGCAGATGCGCCAGGGAGCGGCGGTCATAAGAATTTCCTGCCTGCGTATATGCGCAAACTGCTGTCAAATCCGAAGGTCGTGGGAT
>CALFPO010000041.1 GCA_937919165.1 uncultured Bacillota bacterium
TCTGGTATGAGGCTGTCGCTAATCATAGCGGCAGCCTCTGTCCGTTTTTAATACCGGAGCTCCCGATACTCGGGATAATTCACGGGAGGTATTTTTCCTTGAATACAGAAGTAAGAGATATTCTTCCGGATTTTAAGTATGACGGTATTACAATTCTTAATCTTCTTACTCATACTTCTGGTCTTCCTGCCGACAATAAGGATTATAAGAAGTGTAGCAGTGCTATGGAAATGTGGCGATTCACTTTAAATCAGCCACTTGTATATGAAACTGGAACGAAGGTTGAATATTCTGATTTCGGTTTTATAATTCTTGGCAAAATCATAGAACGTTTCAAAAGTAATATTGAAGATTATGCAACAGAAGTTATTTTTGAACCTCTGGGAATGAAAAATTCAGTCTATAATCCGGCAATCAAGGGATTAAGAAACAGTTGTGCTCCTTGTGAAGTTACAGCTGAAAGAGGTACTATTCAGGGTATTGTCCATGATGGCAAGGCCTTTAAATTAAATGGTTTGAGCGGTAATGCCGGCTTATTCTCAACAACTGAGGATCTTTGCAGATTTGCAAGAATGATGCTGAATGATGGTTATCCTGTTCTTAAGAAGGAAACTGTCGATCTTATGAAGAAATCGTATACTGAGGGTCTGAATTTGAGCAGAACTATCGGCTGGTTCTTTAATGAACCAAGTACACCAGTGTATGGAAGTGCATCTGATTGTGCTTTATGGCATACAGGTTTCTCTGGTACATCAATTCTGATTGATTTTTCAAAGAAGGAAGCAGTGATTATTCTGACAAACAGAACACATCCTAGCAGAAATAATGATGTAACAGAGATAAGAAGAGATATTCACAGAATATTATTAAGTGATTAGGAGAGCATATGAAACAGTATTTAGATTTGGTAAAGTGGGTTCTTGAAACCGGTGAAAAACGTGAAGATCGTACAGGTACTGGAACAATTTCAAGATTTGGATATCAGATGAGGGTAAACCTTGAAGATGGTTTCCCGCTGTTAACAACCAAAAAAACTTTCCACAGAGGTATTTTTGAAGAATTGCTGTGGTTTCTTCAGGGCGAAACAAATATCAGACCTCTGGCATTAAAAAACGTCAAAATCTGGAATGACTGGCCATATGCAAAATATAAAAAGTCAGAAGAATATAAAGGCGAAACCATGGAAGAATTCATCCAGAAGATTGTGGATGATGAAGCCTTTGCGGATAAATGGGGAAATCTTGGTCCAGTATATGGCAAGCAATGGAGAAACTTCGGTGGCGTTGATCAGATCACGCAATTGATCGAGAACCTGAAGAACGATCCATTCTCAAGAAGACATCTGGTAGTGGCATACAATCCTGGTGAAGTGGAAGATATGGCTTTGCCTCCATGCCACGCGTTCTTCCAGTTCTATGTATCGGCTGACGGCAAGAAGCTTTCATGCCAGCTGTATCAGCGCAGTGCCGATATCTTCCTGGGTGTGCCTTTCAATATTGCATCATATGCCTTGCTGCTGTCGATGGTAGCTCAGGTGTGCGGCTATGAGCCATACGAATTCGTTCATACCTTCGGCGATGCCCATATCTATCTTGATCACATCGATCAGATAAATGAGCAGCTAAGCAGAGAACCAAAGCCACTTCCTAAGCTATGGCTCAATCCAGAGATCAAGAACATCTATGATTTCACCATCGATGATGTCAAGATTCTCGACTATGATCCATGGCCTGCCATTAAGGGAAAGGTTTCCGTATAATGATAAGCTTCATAGTGGCATTTGATCCCAATCAGGGAATAGGAATAGATGGAGGACTTCCTTGGCATATCAGGGATGACCTTTTGCTGTTCAAGCAGAACACCTTGAACAAGCATATCGTCATGGGACAGACGACCTATGACAAGCTGCCTAGAAAGCTTGTGGACAGGAAGATAACGGTCGTATCGATCGATCCCGAATATACAGCTGAAGACGTGGAGGTTACGCATGATCTCATCGCCTTCCTTGAGGAACACCAATATGATGAGACAGAATACTTCATCTGCGGTGGAGCTTCGATATATCGTCAGGCCTATCCATATGCCACCAAGGCCTACATCTCCTTTGTGAAGAAGGAGTATGAGGTCGATACCTATTTTGGTGTATATGAAGAAAGTGATTGGGATGTGGTTAAGGAAGCCGACTATCCTGAATTCACCTACAAAGAACTGATCAGAAAGAAGGCTCAATAAGGTGCCTTCTTGCAAGATAACCTTAAAGAGAAACGAAGGAAGAACCATAAGCGCAGGAGGCTTATGGGTCTTTGACAATGAAATAGACAGAATTGATGGAAACTATGAAAATGGTGACATTATCGAAGTCGTTTCCTTCAAGGATGATTTCTTGGGCTATGGCTACATCAACGACAACTCAAAGATCAGCATCAGGATCCTTACCCGCGACAAGGATGAAGAGATCGATAAGGAATTCTTCAAGAGAAGATTCAAGGATGCCTATGAATACCGCAAGAGCTGCGTAGATACAAGTTCATGCCGCATCGTCTTCTCTGATTCCGATAGACTTCCTGGACTGATCGTCGACAAGTTCAGCAACGTCCTCGTATTCGAAATCGATACCTTGGGCATGGATGTGCGCAAGGATACTCTGGTTGAGGCAATGCTGGAAGTAATGAAGGAAGAGGATGTGAAGATCGATGGCGTCTATGAAAGAAGCGACGCCAGAGTCAGGGAACTTGAAGGTCTAGAAAGAGTGAAGGGATTCCTGAGCGAAGAATTCGATACCAACATCGATGTGATGGAGAACGGCGTTAAACTGAAGGTCAATGTGGCAGATGGACAGAAGACCGGCTACTTCCTTGATCAGAAATACAATCATCTGGCCATCAGAAAGATCTGCGAGAATGCCAGAGTGCTCGACTGCTGCACCCACACCGGGGGCTTTGCGCTAAGTGCCGCAACGGTTGCCAAGGAAGTTATCGGCATCGATGCCTCAAAGCTTGCCATCGATCAAGCAACAGAGAACGCCAAGCTCAATGGCTTCACCAACACCGAATTTGTGGTGGCCGATGTCTTTGACTATCTGATAGAGGCTGAAGAAAACAATGAAGAATTCGATGTTGTGATCCTTGATCCGCCAGCTTTCACCAAATCGAAGAATTCGGTCAAGAATGCCTCAAAGGGCTATAAGGAAATAAACTATCGGGCCATGAAGATCATCAGAAACGGCGGTTTCCTGGTGACATGTTCATGCAGCGAATATATGCCAAGAGATCTGTTCATGAAGATCATATTGGCAGCGGGCAATGATGCCCACAAGCGACTGAGGATTGTGGAAAACAGAGCGCAGTCTCCAGATCATCCTGTAATACTTGGAAACAATGTTTCCGATTATCTTAAATGCGTAATCCTGCAGGTAAATAGGAGGTAAGGATATGAATATCAGCGTATTGGGTTCAGGTTTCATCGTTAGTGTCTTTGTGGAAGGCGTAGCCAAGTTTCCTGAATATCATCTAAGAGGAATATGGGGAAGGCATAGAGAAAAGATTGAAGGCTTCAGGGGCTTCGACTTCTATACCACCGATCTTGATGAACTGTTGAATGATAAGGAATGTGATGTCATATATGTGGCTCTTCCTAATGGACTGCACTATGAATATGGCATGAAGGCACTCAAGGCCGGCAAGCACGTGATCATGGAGAAGCCTTTCTGTGCTCACTATAAGGATGCCAAGAAGATGTTCGATTATGCCAAGAAGCAGAATCTGATGGTCATTGAAGCAATCACCACCAGATACAATCCTGTATATCTGAAGCTGAAGAAAGAGATCGGTCAGCTTGGCGAAATAAAGCTGATAGATGGAAACTTCTCGCAGTATTCAAGAAGATATGACCGTTTCAAGAATGGCGAGAAATTGCCGGTATTCGACAAGAAGCTGGCAGGCGGAGCTCTTCTGGATCTCAACGTCTACAACATCCACTTTGTGGCAAGCATCTTTGGCATGCCAAAGAAAGTCATGTATTTCCCTAACATGGAAAAAGGTGTCGATACATCAGGTGTGCTTGTCCTGGATTATGGAAACTTCAAGGCCAGACTCATTGCCGCTAAGGATTGCAAGGCCAATTGCCATGTGACAATCCAGGGCGATGAGGGCTATCTGAAGGTCAAGACAACCGCTTCAAGATGTTCAGCATATGAGCTTATCAGAAATGACGGCAACAACATCATCTGTGATGGCGAAGATTCAGAATTCGTAGCCTGGAACTCGGAACTTAAGAAGTTTGTCGATATCTTCGAACATGGCAGGACAGAAGAATATGATGAATATGTTGCCGAGTCGCTATTGACGATGAAGATCATCGACAAGGCACTAGAAAGCGCAAAGATTGTTTATTAGAAAACCTTGATGCATTCCTTGTGGAATCTATACAAAAGTAATTGCTAGGAAAACTCAGTTTTCCAGTAATAAAAAAACGCCAATATTATTGCGAGTAATATTGGCATGCCATGTATATGGTTAGAAAATCCATGTCTTTGACAGCCTTGATTGGTAGTCAATGAATAATCATTAAGAAAGCAACAAACAAAAAATCCATCACACTTTGAAATGTGATGGATCTTTTCTTAAGCCTTTTTAGTAGTGTTAGGTTATGGTATATAAGGTTATATCTACAGAAGGGAATTAAATGATTATGTTCTATGAATTTCTTTCTTTCCGCAGTTAGGACAGGTGACCTCGATCTTTCCTTGTTTCTTGGGAACTCTGATGAGCTGACCGCAGCTCTTGCATCTGAAGATCTTGTGGGTTTTGCGGTTATCCCATTTGGACTTGTTGAACTTGATGAATTTGCGGAACTTGCGGTTCTCTTCGCTGCGGGCATATTTCTTGGTGGAGAAGAAGCGGAATAGATATATAAGGAAGATGATGAAATAGGCAGCTGTCAGGATTCTGCTTCTGACAAACATCTGAAGCAGGCAGATGGCGCCGGCTGTATAGAGAAGGACCTTATTCAGATAGTCCATGCCATAGCTTCTGGCATATAGCTTGGTGAGGGCCTTTTTTAGTTTTTCGAGTATGTTTTTCATATCTATATGATATCGGAAAATGATGATCGATTGGAGCTTTACAGGCAATTTAGCACCTGTTTGTCAGCAGACATTTAGCAGTTCGAATTTTTACACCCATCACTCATCTTTCGATAGTATAATGACATTATGACGCTTGAAGAATTCAAGGAAGCATTGAAGAATAGGGGCATCGATCTTGACGAAGATAAGATCGAGAAGCTCAATACCTATGCATCCTATCTCAAGGAATATAATGAGATGGTTAATCTTACAGCCATTACCGAGTATGAAGAGGTGCTGGATAAGCATTTCTATGACTCGCTGCTTTTGGCGGATAGGAAACTAGAAGGATGCCTGGTGGATGTCGGCACTGGCGCTGGCTTTCCGGGCGTAGTATTGAAGATTGCCTTCCCTGAACTTAAGGTCATTCTAGTAGAGCCATTAAGAAAAAGATGTGTATTTCTGGAAAGTCTGATCTCTAAGCTTGGACTAAAGGATATCGAAGTGGTCAATGAGCGGGGCGAAGACTATTCCCTGAAGAATCGCGAAAGATATGAATATGTGACAGCTAGAGCGGTATCTAACCTCAACAGTCTCATCGAGGTATGCGGTGCGATGGTCAAGAAAGATGGCTATTTCATCGCCTTAAGAGGATCGGAAGGGCGAAACGAGATCGACAATGCATCCAAGGCCATCAAGACGATGGGCTTCGAGATCGAAAGCATCAGAGATGAGGAGCTCTTCGATGGATCGAAGCGAGTGATAGCCTATCTCAAGAAAGGCCATGAAACGCCATTAAAATATCCTAGGAAATATAATATAATTAAACAGAAGCCATTATGAAAGAAGTAGTAAAGATAAAGTTAAGCAAGATCATTCCCAACAAGAATCAGCCAAGACTGGATTTCTATGATGATTCAATCAAGGGTCTGGCTGAATCAATAAAGGCCAATGGTCTACTGCAGCCGGTAACAGTAAGAAGAAACGGCAATCAATATGAACTGATAGCAGGTGAGAGAAGATATCGTGCCTGCCTTTTGAACGGAGACAGCGACATTGAAGCCATCATCCTGGACAAGAATGATGATGAGTCTGCCAAGCTGGCATTGATCGAGAACCTTCAGCGTGAGGACCTCAATTCCATCGAACAGGCTATGGCCATGAAGAGAATCATGAAGTCTGAGAAGCTGACACAGAATGAGTTGGCAGAGAGGCTTGGCTACAAGCAGTCGACCGTCGCTAACAAGCTGAGGCTTCTGAAGCTTCCTGAATACATCAAGCAATCCATCTCGCAGGGAACCCTGACCGAAAGACATGCCAGAGCTCTGCTCAATGTGCCAAGCGATCAGCTTGAGGATGTCTACCTGACCATCGTCAATCGCCAATACAACGTATCCAAGACTGAGGAATACATCAAGGAGCTCACTGCCAAGCATAAGCAGAAGGGCGTATCGGGCAGCCTGAAGATCGGCGTCAATACGATCAAGGAAGCCTATGAGCTGTGCCGCAAGTCAGGAATAGATGCGGATTTCCAGATATCGGAATATGACGATAACGTAAAGATCACAATCAAGATGAAGAAATAGGGGAGAACATATGGCAAAGATTATAGCGATAGCAAACCAGAAAGGTGGCGTCGGCAAGACGACCACAAGCATAAATTTAGCTGCCGGCTTGGCATATCTCAAGCGTAGGGTGCTTCTAGTGGATTTTGACCCTCAGGGCAACACCACGCAAGGCGTCGGATATCGTGTAGCCTTGAAGGACCTCAATGTCTATGACGCCCTGATGTCTGAAGCAAACATCAAGGACTGCATCAAGACCTTAAGCAAGCCGCCTCTAGACCTGCTTCCTGCCAACATCAATCTGGCTGGCGCCGATCTTGAGCTTGCCAAGATCGAGGAAGACCGCGAGCAGCTACTCAAGAATATCCTCAGTGAAGTAGAGAATGACTATGACTACATCATCATCGACTGTCCACCATCATTAGGATTGCTCAATACCAATGCCTTGACGGCTGCCGATTCGGTACTGATTCCCGTGCAGTCTGAATACTATGCTCTGGAAGGAATCACTCAGCTTCTGCAGACAATCCGTCTGGTGCAGAAGGTATTCAATCCTAAGCTGAAGATCGAAGGCGTACTGCTTACGATGTATGATGCCAGAACGAATCTCTCAGCTGAAGTTGGACAGGAAATCAGAAAGCACTTCAAGGAGAAGGCCTACAAGACATATATCCCCAGAAACATCAAGCTGTCTGAAGCACCAAGCGTCGGCTTGTCGATCTATGACTACGACATGAATTCCGAAGGTGCCAAGGCCTACGTTACATTGACCAAGGAAGTGGTCGACAACAACGCGGAGGACGGCAATGGCTACTAAGAAGAAGCTTGGAAAAGGCTTGAGCGAGATATTCGGCGAGGATATCGATACATTCCTTGACGATATCTCCAATGGCGAAAAAGCCAATGGAAATGCCTTGAGCCTGGACATAAAGGAAATAAGGCCAAACCCTTATCAGCCAAGAAAGGAATTCGATCAGGAAGGTCTGAAGGAACTATCTGAATCGATCAAGGAGAATGGCGTATTCCAGCCGATCCTGGTCAGAAAGTCGATCAGCGGCTATGAGCTGGTGGCGGGCGAAAGAAGACTGCGTGCTTCAAAGCTGGCCGGCAAGAAAGAAATCCCAGCGATAATCGTTGAATTCAATGACACTCAGATGATGGAGATTTCATTGTTGGAGAACATCCAGCGAAAGGATCTGACGCCGATCGAGAAGGCCAACGCCTATGATTCATTGATCAAGAAGCTTGGCTATACCCAAGAGGAGTTATCTAAGCGTGTCAGCAAGTCAAGAAGCGAAATCACCAACCTCTTGAGACTCCTGAAGCTTCCTAAGGAAGTCCAGGACATGGTCAGCAAGGAGAAGCTCTCCTATGGACAGGCCAGAACATTATTGGGACTTGAAGATGAGGAAAAGATGATTGAGCTGGCTAAGCAGGCTGAAGGCGACAAGCTGAGCGTCCGTGAGATGGAGAAGCTCGTCAAGAATATGGGCAACAAGAAGAAAGGCGTCAAGAAGCCAAAGACGGTGAATCCATATCTTGAGGATGTCAGAGTAAGAGCTCAGCGCAAGCTTGGCACAAATGTGGAAATCGGAAATAAGTCAATAACCATCGGATACAATGGGGTTGATGACTTGAATAGAATATTGGATATTTTGGGAATAATCGACGAATAAGGAGAAGAGAGATGACCGAAAAGGAAGACAAAATCGTTTTAACTCTAGAAGATGCTGCAGTAGCAGAAACACAAACAGAAACAGTTGAAGAGGAAAAGGATCTTGCGAAGGTTGATGTAGCCGATGTTGTAGGAAACGCAGTATTGGATGATCAGGGCCTTTCTGAAGAAGAGAAGAGAATGGTTGATGAATTTGCGAAGCAGATCGACATCAATGCCACAAACACTATCCTTCAGTATGGCGCCACTGCCCAGAGCAAGGTAGCTGATTTCTCAGAGACCGCTCTAAAGAACGTCAGAACAAAGGATATGGATGACGTAGGCGATACATTGCTGGAACTGGTATCGGAACTAAAGAGCTTTGATGTAGATGAGAAGTCTGACAATATCTTCGAGAAGCTGTTCAAGAAGGGTGCCAACAAGATCACTGACGTAAAGTCAAAATATGATTCCGCAAACGAGAACGTTGAGAAGATCGTCAAGGTACTGGAGAACCATCAGATCACATTGATGAAGGACATCAGCCTCTTGGATCAGCTGTACGAAAAGAACCTGACCAACTTCAAGGAACTGACCATGTATATCCTGGCCGGCAACAAGAAGCTTGAAGAGGTAAAGAGCGTTGATCTTCCAGCTGCTTTGAAGAAGGCTGAAGAATCTGGTCTTCCAGAAGATGCACAGGCTGCCAACGACCTCGCTGAAGCAATCAACCGCTTCGAGAAGAAGATCCATGACCTTGAGCTGACCAGAATGGTTTCTATCCAGATGGCACCTCAGATCAGGCTTGTCCAGAACAACGATACACTGATGACAGAAAAGATCCAGTCGACTCTGTCTAACACCATTCCTCTATGGAAGTCACAGATGCTGATTGCATTGGGCATCGCTCATTCTAAGGAAGCTGTCAAAGCCCAGAATGAAGTATCAGAGATGACCAACAAGATGCTGAAGCAGAATGCCGAGAACCTGAAGATGGCTACTATTGATACTGCCAAGGAAGCTGAAAGGGGCATCGTCGATATCGAGACTCTTACCGAGACCAACAAGAAGCTCATCGAAACTCTGGAAGAAGTTAAGCGCATCCAGACTGAAGGCAGAGAAAAGAGAGCTGCTGCTCAGGTTGAGCTCCGCAGAATGGAAAACGAACTTCAGCAGAAGCTTACTGACGTTACAGATTTGATGAACTAATATTCAATCAGAAAACAATAAAAATAACAAAATGACTCATATGAGTCATTTTGTTTTGGTATATATTGATCAGTCATTTAGCGAATCTCTGCTTGGGTAGTTCCTGGCACCCTTATGGGCTATGCAATATGATGCAATCTTGCAGCCATAGCGGTTGCATACATCAAGCGGAAGATTGCTTGTGAGACCATATATGAAGCCAGCGTTGAAGGCATCGCCTGCGCCAAGGGTGTCTATGACATCAACCTTGTAGCTAGGACAGAAGCCTTTTTCTTTTCTGTTGAAATATGATGAGCCTTCGGCATTTCTGGCGATGATGACATTGCTGTCATTCTGCAGAACATTTATGGCATCATTGAGATTGTCTTTGCCGCTGAGCGGAAGCAGATCATCATCTATCGACCCCAATAGATAGTCGCTGATCTTGACGACTTCATCAAGATAGGATCTGTCCTCGTTGATGGTCTCAAGACGATAGTTTATGTCAAGAATGATCTTGATGCCTTGTTTATGGCAAACAGAAAGATAATCGCATATGCTTGCGGCAGCCGGATTCTTGAACAGCATCATGCCGTTGGTGAGTATATATTCAGTATCGCTGATGTCGATACCCTTGAGGTCATCAGGATAGATCTCAAGATATGATGGATTCTCTCTTGGCATCAGGAATGGGAAGCGATCATTGCGTTCATCGATCACTACCAGGATCTGAGTCGATATCATCGATTCATCAACGAAGAAATGGTATGTGTTGACCCCGACATCATCAAGCTCTTTCTTCATCGCAAGACCATATAGATCCTTGCCGGCTTTTCCGACAAAGGAGACATCGACACCGAGCTTTCCTAGACCATAGGCAGTGTTGGCGTTTGAACCGCCACACGAAAATGAGACAAAGGCATCATTGCCTTTCTTGGCTTGTCCGTAGGGGATGATGATGTCAGCACAGCTGTCGCCTATGCAGAGAACCTTACTCATTTATTACCTTGAAGGCCTTGTGGGCGTTATCGATGAAGGCTTTTACCTTCTCTTTATTCTTGCGGGTTGTGCCATCAGGAAGCTTGTCGGAAGTCTTGGTGAAGGAATCGACGCCCCATGGCCTTACCTTGATGATGGCATCATGGACATTATCAGGAGATAGTCCACCAGCCAGGATAACCTTGCAATGGGCTTTCTTGACGATTTCAGCGTCGATATCCCAATTGTTGGTGAAGCCTGCTGCACCGATGCCGTTGATGTTGCGGTCGACAGAATCAAGAATGAGCGTATCTACAAATGTCGAATAATAGATAGCCTGTTCGATTGAACTTTCATCTTCGATGCCGATGGCCTGCAGCACCTTGATGCCTGGAGAAACCTCCTTGATCTTCTTTACGAATTCTGGTGTTGCATAGTAGTCATATCCGCATAGATGGATGACATCCGGTTTCAGGAATCTGACTGGTTCATATAGAGGTTCATCGCTTTTGGTGACGCAGATGAGAACCTTCTTGGCCTTATCGCCGATGGCTTCGAATATCTCTTTGGCCTTCTCTAATGTGACTTGGCTAGGCAGATTGACGCCTGTGTCGATTGATAGGCCAATATAGTCGGCCCCAGCATCTACGCAATCTAGAGCCTCTTGTACAGTCTGTATTGAATATATTTGAGTAATCATAATGAAATTATAGCATGCTCAATTTGGTATAATTTAGACATGAAATACCAACTGAGAGATACTTGGCTAGATATCGATATCGAAAGCCTATGGGTCAAGACGATTCAGGAATTTTTTGACAATTTTGTGCCTTCCAAGAAGGTTCAGCATCTGCTTATTCAGAACAAGAACATCCTTCTTGACGGCAATCCGGTCAAAAGAGAAGATGACATCGTTGGACTGAAGCTCAATATCAATATCTATCCTGAAACATATGAATATCAGACTGTCCCAAACAAGCTTGATGTCGTATACGAAGATGAGATCATGCTGATTGTGAATAAGCCAAAAGGGCTGCTGGTACATTCCGATGGAACCGATGAGCTGACATTGACCAAGATCGTCGAATCGTATTATGCCGATAGAAGCTATATAAGCGCCTTGCCTATCCATAGATTGGATAAGGAAACATCAGGACTTGTCGTATATTCCAAATCGATTGTCTTCCAGCCACTGTTGGATAAGATGCTTTCAGAGAAGAAGATCAGAAGAAACTATCTGGCTTTCGTTAAGGGAATAATGGAAAGCGGCAAGACGATGACCATCGATAAGCCAATCGGCAATGATCGTCATAATTCCAACAAGCGTGTCATATACAAGAATGGCCAGAAGGCTCTGACCAAGGTAAGAAGCATCGGATGCAACAGAAAGAATAACTATTCGGTATTGATGTGTGTATTGGATACAGGACGCACCCACCAGATCAGACTGCATCTATCATCGGAGAATTATCCGATATTGAATGATGATCTCTATGGTGTACCAAGTAGGCTATGCATAAGAATGGGACTGTTTGCGGACAGCATAGAGATGTACCATCCGTTAATCGAGGACAACAGGGAATTCGAGTGTGAACTGCCAAACGATCTGGCGAAGCTCTATGCCGAGATCAAATGACAAGAATAATTCCATACATATTTTTTCTGCATGTAATACAATATTAGTATCAGCATTTCTATAGCCATATAGGATTGCGGGAGAAGCATAAAAGATGAAATTCAGTTACTTCATTGATGCCGTAATAAGGATCTTCAAGAACAAGGTAAAGACAAAATACAATCAGGAAACAGACAACCTGCTTAGAGGATATTCCTCTATCATTTTGATGCTGGCATCGATTGTCATGACGATTCTCAATGTAGTCAAGGGAAATACTGCCATGACCATAAGCACATCGCTCATGGCTGTCGGTTTCTTTGTTTCGGCTGCACTGTGCTTCCTTTTCAATAAGACTACAGCAGCTGGAACCGTCATGTCTTTGATGTGCGGCTTCATGTTCTCGATGTTTGCGGTAACCGGCGAGAATGACGGCTTTGCGATCCTTTGGATACTGCTTGTTCCAATCATGAGCATGTCGATTGTCGGCATCTATCGCGGCAATCTGCTGTGCATGTATTTTTTGATTTTCCTGATCGTCATATTCTATACTCCTGCAAACAGATTCATTGCAGATGCATATACCGAAACATTCAAGATCAGATTCCCTGTCCTGTTCCTAGTTAGCTATATCATGACGCTCTATCTGATGATCCAGAAGGACTACTATTTCTATAGGACTGAGGTCATGGCTTATGAAGATGAGCTGAGCGGACTCAGAAATCGTCGTTTCTATGACGAGAAGCTTGAGACATTGGCAGAAAAGGAACTTGACGATGATCTCGCCATCGTTTCGATTGACCTGAACAAACTCAAATACTATAACGATACCTTCGGCCATGAAGCTGGCGATGAACTTATCGCTTCAGCATCAAAGCTGATGAAGAAGAACTTCAAGGATGCAGAAGCTGTCTGCCGTACCGGCGGTGATGAATTCATGATCATCAGTGAAGTCGGACGCGACGTTTTTGAGCAGCAGATCGCCGATCTGCAGAAGGACTGCGAAACCTTTGAAGGCAAGTTTGTCAAGACGATATCCCTGGCTATTGGTGTTGCCTATCGCAAGGACAACATGCATATGGACATCGATGAGCTTGAAAAGGAAGCTGACCGCAAGATGTATGAATCTAAGGCCTCTTTCTATAGACAAGGCGGCAACGACAGAAGAAGACGATGAAGACCAATGCCATGCGCATGCTGGATGCGGCGAAGATAAGCTATGAGCTTTTGGAGTATAGCCTCGACAAAGACAAGTTCTCTGGCGAAGCCGTATCTGACCTGCTTGGAATGGACTACAAATCTTGTTATAAGACCCTAGCTCTGTTTCATGAACATGAGCTTTTTATTTGCGTAGTGCCGGTAGATTCGCAGATCGACCTGAAGAAATGCGCCAAGCAGATCGGCGTCAAGAATCTGGAGATGGTTCATGTGAAGGATCTGCTGCAGAAGGTCGGATATGAAAGAGGTTCTGTATCGCCAGTGGGTGTGAAAAGAAACAGCGGCATCTATTTCGATGATGAGGTCATGAACCATGAAATCATCGAAATCAGTGCTGGGGCATATGGAATGGGCCTTAAGGTAAACAGAGAAGAGCTGCTTGCGTATCTGCATGCACAGGTTAAGGATATAGTTATCGATGAAGATGATTAAGGAAGTTATCGTAGTAGAAGGAGCAAATGATACGAAGCGCCTGAAGGCGTTTTTTGATGTAGATACGATTGAGACTCATGGCTTGGGTTTAAGCAAGGAAACGATTGAACTAATAAAGGATATCAATCAAAGAAGAGGGGTTATCCTGTTTTTAGATCCTGATACTCCTGGCGAGAAGATCAGAAGAAGGATCAATGATGAGATACCTGATCTCAAGAATGCCTTCGTCATGAAGGAAGATGCCAGAACCAGAAAGAAGGTCGGCATCGAACATGCCGATAAAGAGACGCTTGAAGAGGCTTTGGACAACCTCATCACATATACGGAAAGTTTTGATAGTATAGATATGGAAGATTTCTATGCCTTGGGCTTAAGCGGCAGAGAAGATTCCAGTGCAAGAAGGCAGATCGTCTCAAGAAGATACCATCTAGGCAAATGCAATGCCAAGACGATGTTCAAGAGACTGAATATGCTGAAGATCACAAAGGAAGAACTGCAGGATTTGCTATGATCGCAAACATCAATCATATAAAGGAAGTCATGGGAGAACTGAAGGCCAAGAAGAAATTTGGCCAGAATTTTCTTACTGACGCCAATGTCGTAGATAAGATCGCAAAGAACGCCTGCGACAAGGATACGTTGACCATCGAGATAGGCCCAGGCCTTGGAGCGTTGACTGAGATGCTGCTGAAGTATTCAAAACATGTCGATGCCTACGAGATAGATAGAGACATGTATGAGATTCTGCAAAGGCAGTTCAAGGACGAGGAACATCTGGACATCTATCTTGAGGATTTCCTGGATACCGATCTAAGCAGATACAAGGAAAAGGTCAACATCTGTTCCAATCTGCCATATTATGTGACCACGCCCATCCTATTCAAGCTCTTTGAGTCTGAGCTTGATATAGGCAAGATAACGGTCATGGTGCAGAAGGAAGTGGCTGACCGTTTTGATGCAGAGGTCGGAAGCGAAGACTACAATGCCCTCAGCATCATCGTGCAGTATCTCTATGATGTGAAGCTTGAGATGAATGTCTCCAAGAAGGTCTTCTATCCTGAACCCCAGGTCGATAGTGCCGTCATTTCCTTTACGCCAAAAAGGGAAAGGGACAGGGAATTCGAGGAAGGCTTCTTTGAACTATTAAAGAACTGCTTCCGCATGAGAAGAAAGACTCTCAGCAACAACCTGAAAGACATCTATGACCGGGATGTTGTGGAAAAGATATTCGCTGAAGCGAACCTATCCGAAAGGACAAGAGCCCAGGAGCTCACCCTTGAGGATTTCATGAATATATATAAGGTGGTTTCTAGACAATGAAAGAACGTGCATATGCCAAGATAAACATGTCTCTTGATGTGTTCAACATCAGGGAAGACGGCTATCATGACATCAATTCGATAATGGTTCCGATCGATTTCTATGATGAGCTGGAGATCGAGAAAAGCAGCAGAGATGAGTATGTATGCAACAGGATGCATATCCTTTTCAATAGACACAATTCCATCATCAAGATGATCAACATCGTGAAGGAAAGATTCCATATCGATGACCATTATAGCGTCAAGCTCAACAAGCACATTCCCATCAAGGCTGGCTTAGGCGGAGGGACATCCGATGCAGCAGCAGCTTTGAGAATCATGGAAAGAATGTATGAACTCAAGCTTACTGATGAAGAGAGAATCGACATCTGTCTGAAGGTTGGTGCAGATGTGCCATTCAATTACTACAGTACCCCTGCAGTTGTTTCTGGTCTTGGAGATGTCATAGAGCCATTCGAGATGGCTAAAGAATATGAAGTCCTATTGGTGAAGCCAAGAATGGGCGTGTCGACCGTTGAGGCCTATGAGTCGCTCAATATGGACATTTGCGATCATCCTGATATTGATGCTTTGCGTCTTGCCTTGACTGATGGCGACAGCATCGAAGGCAAGCTTGGCAACAGTCTTGAGCAGCCAGCCCTGAAGCTGAATCGAGAGGTTGCGGTAATCAAGAACAGACTTGGTGAGCTTGGAGCCAAGAATGTGCTGATGTCAGGAAGCGGATCAACCGTCTTTGCGATCAGCGAAGATAAGCAAGAGATAGCCGATCTTCATGACAAGATGTCTAGACTTGGCTACTTCACAAGGCTGACCAGGACACTCAACAGATAGTCCTGGAGCACTGCACAGAATCGCTGCACAACAAACCGTCATTTAGGACGGTTTTTTCGTAAAAATGAAAAGCCAAACGCAAAAATAAATGTATAATGAAAGTAATCATGCATATAGGAGAATGACGGAAATGAATAATGCAATCATCTTTATCAGAAACGAAGAAGAGAAGCAGTTGGCAAAGGCACCTTATCTGGGCGGAAATCTCTTGCTGCACACAATCAAGACCCTGAAGAAGATCGACGATCTTGATGAAATCTATGTCGTAGGAAACGATTCGGAAGTTCCTGGCTCTGTCAAGAAAGACACTCTCAGCGAGGTAATCGAAGAACTGGATCCGCGCGGAAAATCTATCCTTGTTTCGCCACTATATCCATCAATCAATGCCGTTGAATATGAGAAGCTTCTCAACAACAACGATACAGGTTCAGTCATCGTAAACAATGGCGAGATCTGTGAGGCATTCGCCATTCCTAATGCAAATCTTGAAGACTATAAGAATCTCAAGCTGGAACCAGTAGAGATTGTCAGACCAATAAGAAAATTCACCAGCGAAGATGAGATCAACTCAAGACAGGAAAGCCTGAATGACGTCGTTGTCTTCCCATTGACCTCCAGTGTTGGCCTTGTCAATGAAGTATGCCACTACCTCAACATCAAGCCAGGCGCAATAGAAGTAAAGCATTTCGCTGATGGCGAAACTTTGGTTGAGCTTGGCGAGACCGTAAGAGGCAAGAGAATCTATATTATCCAGTCTACCTGCAAGCCAGTCAATGAGAAGCTGATGGAGCTGCTTATTGCGGTAGATGCTGTCAGAAGATCATCAGCAGCTGAAATCAACTGCATAATTCCATACTATGGCTATGCACGTCAGGACAGAAAGGCACAGCCTCGTCAGCCAATCACTGCTAAGCTGGTTGCCGCAATGCTGGAAGAGGCAGGCGTAAACAGAGTCATCACATTCGACCTGCACGCTGCCCAGATTGAAGGTTTTTTCCATTGTCCAGTAGACAACCTGACAACTGTACCTATGATGGGCAAATATTTCTGCGAAAAGGAATTCGACCCTGATGAGGTTGTAGTCGTATCTCCAGACCATGGCGGAGTTAAGCGTGCCAGAAACCTGGCTGAAATGCTGCACTGCGCAATCGCCATCATCGATAAGAGACGTCCACAGGCCAACGTTGCGGAAGCCATGAACGTAATCGGCGATGTAAAGGACAAGCACGTCATTATCATCGATGACATCATCGATACAGGCGGATCATTGATTGCAGCCGTAAATATTCTTAAGGAACACGGATGCAAGGATGTATATGTAACAATCACGCACGGCATCTTCTCTCATAATGCGACAATGCGTATCCAGGATTCAGGCATCAAGGAACTGGTAGTCACAAATACCATCGAACCTGACAAGGAAGAGATGGACAAGACCACTAAGGTAACTGTCCTGTCGATCGGCTGGATGCTGTCGAAGATGATTCTGGCTGTATCTTGCCATACGCCAGTATCTGAAGTATATAGCCTATACGAAGTAGATTAAGCAAAATGCTTTGCCTTAGGGCAGAGCATTTTTTGTATTGTAGAATATAGTTAAGAAGAAAAGAGATGCATGTCCAAAGAAAGGGACAAAGCAGCTTCTTTTCCATGGGATAATCTCTATAGGATGAAAGAAAGAATAATCGTCGTTCCAAATACTGTCGATCTTGCCAATACCCTCGCTTACCACAACAGAGGGCTTTTCAACACGAGAATCTTCACACCAGTCGAATTTGCCCAGGAAGCGCTTGTCAGGGCGGGAAAGCTATGCTCGAAGAAGATCATTTCAAGAAATGAGGAACTTGCCTTAAGCAACAAGATCGTAAATGAAATAGATTATTTTGGAAGCAAGCGTCTTTCGGACATCAAGAATATCGACAACACCATAAGCACCATGAGAAAGCTCATCATCAACGATGAAAGAGTCAAGATGAAAGAGTGTCTTGGAAAAGGCATATTCACCGAAAAGAATAGAGCTTTGCTTGAGACATATGAAAGATACATCGATTGTCTTGAGCATGATGACAAGATAGATTCTATTGGCCTGATCAGATATGTGCTCGATGAGAATGAATCCTTAGGTAGCGAGATAGCTACAGTCAAGGAATATCGCCTTCAGCCTTTAGAGAAGGAACTTGTCGATAAGGTATCGAATGGAACCTGTAAAGAGATATCGCTTTCTGAATTGTTTGGCATTGATGATGATCAGGTAAAGATAAGCGATTATCGAAACTGCTACGGCATCAGCAATGAAGTCTCCATCATCATCGATGATATCTTCAAGAAAGGAAAGCCCGATACTGTTACGATTGCCTGCAGCGATTATGGAAGCTATGCGCAGGTCTTCTTTGACTATGCCTGCAGATACGACATCCCGATCAGCTTCGGCGAAGGCATCAGCCTGATGAATTCATATCCAGGAAAGCTCTTGAGAGAATACCATTACTGGAAGAGCTTGGGCAATTATGGCTGGCAGCCTTTCATGAAGATGATCAAGAGCCCATGCTTCGATTATGAGAAGCTGATGATGCTTACGGATATCGATGTGAACAACAGCTTCTTGGTAGACAATTTCTTAAGAAGAGCCTCACGTCTTAGACTTACAGATAATGAAGAAACAAACGAAAGAACCATCAACGACTTTGAGAAAGCCATTTCCAGAGAGGATGTCAACGACAACTATAAGCTCAAGGATCTTGTGCCAGGAATCAAGGCTGTAGCTCATGAGCTGTCTTTGCCTATAGAAGAATTCATCAGAAAATATGCCAGGATAAGAGATGAAGAGAGACTGAAGAAGCTTGATGAAGCAGCCATCAGCTCTATCGATAATGACATCAAGATGTGCAGAAGCATTGGCATGGATATAGATGACGACATCATAGGAAGCATTCTGCATAAGAGCTGCTGCAGGCAAAGCAGTGAAGCAGGAAAGATTTATCTTACCAGCATCGATAGAGCTTTGTTCAGCATAAGAGACAATCTATATATCTGTGGATTATCAGCCAATCTATATCCTGGATCGCCAAAAGAGAATCCATTATTGTTGGATAGCGACCTGAAGGATTTCGGAGACAGCGATCTCAGTTCGGAAGGAAAGATCAAGGATAAGCGCAACCATCTTCTTGATCTGGTAAGGCTGGCGTCAGGATTAGGAAACAATATCCATCTATCCTATTCAGGACTCAACATCTCTGAACTGAACAGCAGCAATCCATCAAGCTTGCTGTATGAGATATTCAAGCTTGAGAATGGCAATAATATGCAGCTGAATGACTTCGAGAACAATGTTGTGAAGGTCTCATACTTTGAGCCTCATCTTTCGATAAGCAGAAATATCGGCATGGCCTATAACGATTCTTTGAAGATAGTTCCTGATGGTGCTATAGAGGCTACAGAAGGCAACGAGAGCCTGACTTTGAAGAAATATTCGCCTTCGGCTTTGAACACCTTCTTCAATTGCCGCAAGCAGTTCTTCTATCAGAATATCCTGCGCATTCCGCAGCCTGATGACTATCTGCCTTTTGAGACCATTCCAGCAAACGAACAGGGAACACTGGTACATAGCCTGATGGAATATCTTTCTGATCATCCTATGAATAGAGATGAGTTTCTTGATTTCGCATCCAAGGTCTTTGATGAATATATGGACATAACCGTTCCGCTTCTTAAAGACAACACCGATGCAACGAAAAATGATTTTCTTGAGATGCTGGAAAACGGCTATGACATGGACCAGAAATACAGACGCGAGGTTGCCTTCAAGGAAGAAGACAAGATCACTGTCCATAAGGCGACAGGCATAAACATACATGGATATCCGGATAGAGTTGAAATAGATGATAACGGCAAGGCCGTAATAATCGACTTCAAGACCGAAAGGGATTTCGATGAGCACAAAGAGGATGACATCGATACCTGTCTTCAGGTTCTGATCTATGCCTATATCGTCGAAGACACGATGGGTCTTGAGGTAGACCATTGCGAATATCGCATGTTGAGATATGCAGACAGGATAATCAAGTGCCGCTATGACGATGAAATGAAGGCTAAGCTTGATGACAAGCTGATGGAATTCAAAGAAGCCATTGAGAATGGCGATTTTGAGATCGGAACAATGACTCCTGATGAAGAAAAAGAGATATGCAAGTACTGCAAGTACGGAAGCATCTGCGGAAAGGTGGTAGCGGAAAATGACAATGAATAGTTTTGTCGCAACTACAGCCGACGAGATAGCTAGAGAAGACATCATCAATAGGATAGACAGGAATCTGTTCATTGAAGCTGGTGCTGGATCAGGCAAGACCACGATGCTGGTGAACAGGATGGTGGCTATGGTTGAAGCTGGAATTGAAGTGGATAAGATTTCAGCTATCACCTTTACCAAGAATGCTGCCAGAGAATTCTATCAGCGCTTCCAGGCTAAGCTTATTGAGCGCAGCAATCCTGACTATATCTATCCAGGCAAGAAAAGGGCAGGAGATCTTGGTGAACCTGACGATGCCACCAGATCAAGATGCCTGAAGGCCTTAGAGAACATTGATCTATGCTTCATGGGCACAATCGACTCATTCTGCAATGTGATTCTTTCAGAGCATCCAAGCGAAGCCAATATCCCAAGCGATGCCAAACTTATCGATGATGATGAAGCAACAGCAATCTATAGACAGTTCTACATCGATGCTTTAGATGGAAAATATGGAAAAGAACTGAAAAGAAAGGCAAGACAATTTGCCGTATTCTTCTGGAATGGGGAAGAGGTATTCAGCGAATACATGAAGGAAATAATGGACCGCCGGAATATCGAATTCCTTAGAGGTCCTGAGATAAAGGAAGGCATAGAGCCATACTTCAGGAAAGACCGTGAAGATATGATCAAGGCCTTGGATGCCTTCGATAGAGATCTAAGCAAGCTTTCGCTCAACAAGGATCTCGATCATGAGCAGATGATCGAAGAGTATCGCAAAAGTAGTGCCACTATTCGCCGTGGCTGGCAATACAATTTCAAAGGTGTTGAGATAGCCTTGAAGTCCCTTTTGGGACTCATCTATGAGGCAAGTCCTGAAGAGCTTGGTTTCACAAGCGAAAGCGTCATAAGGGGTGAACAAGGCAACACAGTAACAGTACTCAACATTGCGGATGAAGAGACAGTTGGAGCCTTGATGCCGAAGATGCGCGAATACAAGTACAGCAAGACCATGGACTTCATGCTTGAAAGCATTCCTTATCTTGAAAAAGAGATGCATGATGCCGGCAAGTTCACCTTCTTTGACTATCTCTACTATCTAAGACAGATGCTCAAGAAGGATGCAGAAGCTGAAGGCAAGCTCATACGCTATATATATGAACGCCACAGCTATTTCCTGATTGACGAATTCCAGGATACCAATCCAATGCAGGCTGAGATCTTCTTCTATCTGACAGCTGAAGATCCTCATAAGCCAAGCTGGAGGCAATGCAGACCAAAGGGAGGATCGCTTTTCATCGTTGGAGACCCTAAGCAATCCATCTATCGTTTCCGCAGCGCCGATGTAAGTTCATATATTGAGATAAAGAAGCTGTTCAAGGATGAAGTCGGTGAAGTGAGATATCTGAACAACAACTTCCGATCAAGAACGGTCCTCAAGCAATACTTCAATGATGTCTTCAACGAAGTCATGCCCGAGACGACCATCAACCAAAGCAAGTATCAGGATATCGAGAATCTCGATGACGACAAGGAATCGGAATTTGAAGGTCTATATACATATGAAACCTTCTCCAGCAAGGTCGACCCTTCAATGACCGACAACGAAAGGATTGCGGCCATCATCAAGGCTTTGGTGGACAATCCTGACCATCAGATAATCGAAACAGACAAGAACAAGGAGAACTTCGGAAAGCTCAGGAACATAGCCTATAGAGACTTCATGGTAATCTTCTCCAGCAAGAGCAAGATAGCTCCATGCATAGAGACATTCAAGCGTGAACAGATACCATCAAGAGTTGAGGGTAAGATTCTGTTTGAACAGTGTGAAGGACTCAAGCTGATCGCAAATCTATATAGGACAATCAGTAATGTCGATGATGCAATAGCGCTGATATCGACATTGCATGGTCCGCTGTTTTCTTTTGGCGATAGCGATCTTGTTTCATATCGCAAGAAAGGAAACGAGATAAGAATAGAGATAGGAAGAGACTATGGAGATAGTCCAATCGAGAAGGCATTGAATAGATTATCTTCAAGTGCCATCAAAGCTAACGTCAATACACCATCATCTCTGTACGAGAGTTTGATGGATGAATATGAAATATTCAGATATGTGACAAGCGAGAATCTGGAGATCGTCTACTATGTATTGGAACTATTAAGAGGCAAGGAAAAGGATGGAAGCATCATCAGCAATACTGATGCCGTCGAATTCATGGACACACTTCTTTCTGGCGAATCGGAGATCGAAAGATGCCTGAGCCTCAAGGACAATATCGATGCGGTGCATCTTGCCAATCTGCATAAGGTCAAGGGTCTGGAGGCACCAATCGTCATTCTTGGCAAGGCTGGAAATTCCAACAGGAAATCCGATATGCGCATCGAGTATCATGGAAGCGAAAATGGCACGGCTTCTCAAGGCTATGTCCTTGGCTTCTACAAGACCAGCGACAACGCTACATATTCATTGATCGAGACAGCCAGATATCGTGACAAGGCTGATGAAGAGAAGGAAAGCCTCAAGAGCGAGAATGACAGGCTGGTATATGTTGCAGCCACCAGAGCCCGCAATGCCCTGATCATAAACAAGGCCATGCAGATGGGAAGAAGCGGCAAGCCGCAGAAGAGCGCAAATAAGTGGAAGGCCTTAAGAGACAAGGTCGACAATGACATATTCGAGATAGTCAAAGAGAAGGAAAATGTTACGGTGCCGGGAAAGAGCGTCAACGCATCTTCATTGTATAGAGATGATGAACTAAGAAAGATCGCTTCAGTAAGCACCTATGAGCGAAGATCACCTAGCACCATCAAGTCGATATCCAACTTCAATGAAGAGGCTTTCGAAAGCGATGGAACAAAGGAGACCAGCGGCGATACATATTCGACTCTTATCGGTACCATGATGCATCGCCTGATGGAGATGATCGTGATGTCTAAAGATAGACTCGCCAAAGAAGATATCATCACCAACATCATGAGCGAATATATGAAGCCAGAGTTCAAGGAATATGAAGAGACTTTCATCGACAGGATGAACAGGGTATATGATGTGATGCATTCAGGAGGCTTTGATCAGAAAGGCGATATACGCAAGGATATCTTGCCTGTATTGCTGGAAGCTGAAGAGAAGTATGCGGAAGTGCCATTTACCTATAGAGATGGCGATACGCTCTGGAATGGCATTGTGGATATGCTGTATAGGGGCAATGATGGACTTCATATCATCGACTGGAAGACCAATAGAAACGATGAAGGTCTTGATGAACATTATGCCATGCAGCTGGAAGCCTATATAAAGGCTTGTGAGCGCTTGACTGGCGAAAAGGTCATCGATGCCAAGATATATCATCTTGATATCTCATAATAATCAGAAAAGTAGACAATAATCACGCAGGACCATCATTGATGGTCCTGTTGTCATCATAAGAAAGCCCTTACTTTCATCTTTTTTGTATGCAAGAAGAAAAACATAAGGAAAAAACCGGTATAATTAGGGTATGCAAACCATCAGATATACAAAGATGGATAGGACACAAATCATCAATGCAATGATAAAGGGGGGAATTTTGGCATTTCCGACCGATACGGTTTTTGGTTTGGGCTCTATCTGTGAAAAGGAAGCCATGCTTAAGGTATATGAAGCCAAGGGCAGGAGCTTCGATAAGCCATTGCCTATGATGTGCGATTCTCTGGAGATGATCGAAAGATATGCCTATGTCTCTGAGGACGCAAAGAAGATCATCGAAAAGTTCGTGCCTGGGCCATTGACCATCATCTTCAGAAAAAGAGAGGAAGTAGGAAGCTATGTGACAAATGGCAAGGATACCATCGGCATCAGAGTTCCTGATGATGAATGGATCCTTTCAATCATCAAAGATATCGGCAAACCGCTTATGGTGACCAGCGCCAACATATCAGGTGCAGGATCATTGCTGAAGTGGCAGGATGTCTTAGATGAGATGGATGGCAAGATTGATGGCATCGTCATGGAGGATGCAAGAGGAGATGCTGCCAGCACCATCATCGATGTCACCGATGGCATAAAGATATTGCGAGAAGGACCTATAAGTCTTGAAGAGATAGAAGGAGCGCTTAATGAATAAGAAACCAGTTTATGTAATTGGACACAAGAACCCCGATACCGATTCGATCGTATCTGCCATAGGCTATGCGGAATTCAAGAAGAAGCAAGGCATAGATGCCGTTGCAGGACGCGTAGGCTCAATAAGTTCAGAGACAGAATATCTTCTGGATAGATTCGGTTTCGATGATCCGTTGAGAATCTATTCGGCAAAGTCCACTCTTTCAGAAATAGAGATGGATAAGGCGACGGTCGTATCCAAGAATATGACAATGAAGGATGCCTTGGACAAGGCCTTGAAGCTCAAGAACAGAGGCCTGATTGTCGGAGACAAGACCAAGCATCTGGAAGGCGTCGTTTCCCTTGACGACCTTACCTATATGTGGACCAAGAGTGATGAGGAACTTGAGGAGATCATTAAGACCATCAGACTTGAAGATATCGTCAAGATATTGGAAGGCGAAGTTGTCATTGCGGGCAATCATAGCCTATCAGGCAAGATGCATATCTTCCCTAGCACCAAATCAAGAGTAGGCATCGATTCGATCGTTCTGCTTAGAAACAACGATGATGAGATCATCTATAGTCTAGACAAGGGCGCAAAGCTCTTCATCATCGTTACAAGCTCGCCTATCTCAAAGAAGGTCATCGACAAGGCCAAGAAAGAAGATGCGACAATCATCACAACTACTATGTCGCCATTATCTGTCACAAGACTTATCTATCAGACACCGACCATCGGTCAGGTCATGATGCCTAAGGACAAGATCGAATACTTCAATGATGACGAAATGGTTGATGAAGTATCAAAGAAGATCGCCAAGTCGCGTCATAGATCATATCCGGTATTGGATGAGAACGGCAGAGTTGTCGGTGCCATCTCACGCTACCATCTGTTCAACTATACGAAAAAGCAGTTCATCTTGGTTGACCACAACGAGATCAAGCAGACCGTCGAAGATATCGAGGAAGGCGAAGTGCTGGAGATCGTCGATCATCACCGTATCGGCGGATTTGAATCAGACAATCCTATCAGCATCATCACCATGCCGGTAGGAGCCTGTTCGACAATTGTCGCCAATCTGTTTGTGAAGGCAAACATGGCCATAAGCAAGAAGCTGGCCGGCATCCTTCTTGGTGCCATCATCTCCGATACCATGAACTTCAAGTCGCCAACGACCACTCCACTGGATCTTGAGATGGCAAAGAAGCTTGAAGAGATTTCGGGAGTGAACTCTGATGAGCTTTCCAAGAGCATGATCGAACATAGCGAATCATTGCTCAACAAGCGCATGATCGAGATCGTATTCACCGATTTCAAGGAATTCAACATCGATGGAAACAAGGTTGGTCTGTCGCAGGCAACCTGCAGATCCAAGGAAGAATATACCGCCCTCAAGGATCAGCTGAAGAAGTACCTTGAGGATTCCTGCAAGTCCCAGCACTATGATGTGATGATTGCGATGCTGACGAATCCTAATGGTTCAGGATCATACATCATTTCAGCCGGAAACAAAGAGAATATCACAAACGAGATATATGGCAAACAGATCAAGGATGGATTCGTATCCGGACTTGTATCGCGCAAGAAGCAGCTGTTGCCAAGCATCATACACAATTTTGGAGGCAAGTGATGAAATATCTATTCAGCCATGGACATCTGATAGTGGATGGCCAGAAGGAATATCTTGATGGAGCCATCTTGGTGGATGGCGAAAGAATCGTCGAGATATATCCCCATTCCAACAAGCTTCATGATCTGGAAAAGGATTATGAAGAAATCGATTTGAAGGGTGCTTTGGTGATGCCAGGCTTCTTCGATACCCACACCCACGGCATCAACGACATATCCTTTGATACGGCTGATGGCGAGCAGATGGATCAGACATCTCTGGAGTTCGCCAAGAGCGGAACGACATCGTACACTCCATCTCTGTCATATGATTGCGAAACGGCTGATTTTCCAGCCAGATTCGCTTTGATGGAGAACCATGAAACGCCATATTGCCGATTCCATGGCTTCCATATCGAAGGCCCATTCCTTTCGACTTCATATCTCGGCGTAGCCAATCCTGAAAAGCTGCTCAAGCCAGATATGAATCTGATCAAAGATATATTGGATAGAACAAGCCTCATCAAGCAGATGACCATCGCTTATGAGCTTGAAGGCGCCAAGGAAGTAGGAAAGTATCTTCATGACCATGGCGTAAAGGTCATGGTTGGACACAGCGATGCCAGACACGAGGATCTGGATGAGAATGTCGATGGCTTTACCCATCTGTTCAATGCGATGAAGGGACTGCATCATCGTGAGGTTACCTTAGTCAATACGGCTTTCATGAATGAGGGATACTATTGCGAGCTGATAACTGATGGCTATCATATCGACCGCAACGTTCTGAAGCTGGCCATAAACAATATAGACAAGGATCATATAATCATCGTGTCTGATTCAAGTACCGCAAGAGGTCTTGAAGATGGACCTCATGTCTTCCTGTCGAAGAACTGCATCAAGACCGGAACGATCTTCAAGACTCTTGATGGACATTTTGCGGGAAGCGTTGTCTCGATAAATGATGAGATGAAGGTTCTTCATGAATTGGGCGCAAGCTATACCGATCTGCTTAGATATTCATCGCTCAATGCCTTTACTCTATATGGATTAGATAGCCAATTCGGAACCTTGACCAAAGGCAAGTTTGCCGATCTGGCCATCATGGATGATGACCTGAACATCAAGAACGTATACGTGCAGGGAAAGTTCATCTATGAATGATTTCTTCATCAAGATATCCATCTACTTCATCTGTTTCCTGATCTGCCTATATGGCCTAAGCGCGTTGGACTTCAATCGCTTCGTCAAGCAGGGAAAAGTGTCACAGGCTCAGGTCCTCTACTTCATCCTGGCCGGATGCATGGCATATCTCTTCGGCAACTTCCTGATGTCGCTGGTCTATTATTTCTATTGATAAGAAAAAACTCCCAATGGGAGTTTTTGCTTTGATGACAATGAGTCAGAAGAATTCCGTCAATTCAAGGAGAAAGAAAATAAGTTTATAAGGAGTGTTGAGGATTTGAACAGACAAGTCGATTGTCGATGATATGTCCATAGAAGCATTTTTCGCAGACTTTCTCATCATCTTTTCCAAGTGCCTTAAGAAAATTGGGACAATCTTTGGCTTGCGAGTTCTCTGTAGAAGCATAGCCTTTGTGGGCGTATGCGATGTCGTTAGAGGTCTCTTCTTTACTCATCTTGCCTTAAGTATAGTCTTCACACCCTTACAAGATAGTTACAAAAAAGCGACCTAGTCGCTTTCGTATGTCATTCTGTCAAGATAGCCAGTCACATAATCGGTCCACTCATACTGCATCATGAAATCGCCGGTATATAGCTTTGCGGCTTCTTTTTCGTTGTCGCAGAAGCGATAGTAGTCGCAATCGACCAGATTCACATCGATCGATGAAGAGTTGTAGCTTCTTACCAATATCTTTTCTGCTCCTACAGCCTTCAGGTCCTTGTTCAGAGCATAGAGCAGCTGCTGGAGATAGTGCTGGCATTTTTCGTCGTAGACTTCATCCTCAAACAGCATGGCTGCCAGTTCCTTGGTGCTTACGCCAGTGCCTCTTTTTGCCACAAGATAGGCAAGGATCTCCTGAGATTTGGATCTTGAGAATTTCACGATTTCGCCATTAGGCTTGAAGACCGCAAAATTGCCGAAGCATTGAATCCTGAGCAGAATATCGTTCTCTTCAACAGGATAACGCAGCTCCTCAAGTTCCTTCTTGATTTTCTTGGAGCTTATAGGCTTGGAAATGTAGCCGCTGACCTTGATGTCTAAGGCTTCAGCCTTGAAGGCATCATCATAGGTGACAAAGATGATGTTGGTGCGGGGAGAGATCTTCTGTATCTTTCTTGCCAGATCGGTCCCTAGATCATCCTTGAGATGGATGTCCAGAAAGGCAACATCGATATGATTGTTTTTGGCATGCTTGAGTGCCTCGTTCGCATCCCTAAAGCAGAAAATCTCGCTATTTGGCGAGGTCTGTCTTACGCAGTCGTTGAGTATGTCAAGAGAGATTCTCTCATCATCCACAAGCAGCATTTTCATAATCTGAAAACAATTATATCATCTTGTCTCTTGATGTCAGGCAATATGTAAACGCTGACAGCAGCGAATGTATCAGGGGCAGACGCAATAGCACCTATTTTGGGTGTATAATCGTATAGGTATGGGATATATCACAGGCTATCTTAAAAAATACGCAATACTGTACATCATCGGCATTCTTTGCGATGTCATGGTCGATATAGTACAGGTATATACTCCGCAATTCCTGGGCGAAATAGTCAACATCGTCGGAAACACAGCGAATCCGACTTTTTTGGATATCAAGCCGATCATCATAAAGATCTTCATCATTGCCGTCGTGCTTCTGATAGGCAGAATGTGGATGCGTTTCACGCTGTTCAGAGCTTCGGGCAAGATTGAAGCTGAACTAAGACACGACATGTTCAAGAAGACCGAAAGGCTTTCGCAGCGCTACTATCACGAGAATAAAGTCGGTACCATCATGTCATGGTTCTCTACCGATATCGAATCGATAGAGGAATTCATCGGCTGGGGCGTCATCATGGCTGTCGATGCTGTATTCCTTTCTATTGTCTCAATATGGAAGATGGTGAAACTGGACTGGGTGCTTTCGATCATTGCGGTCATCCCTATGATTGCCTTGGTAATATGGGGCAAGCTTGTCGAGAAGTATATGTCCGACAAATGGGATGAAAGACAGAAGGAATTCGATCGCCTATACGATTTCACCCAAGAGATCTTCACTGGCATCAGAGTCATCAAGGCTTTCGTCAAGGAGATTCAGGAAGTCCATGCCTTCAGGAAGGTTGCCCAGAAGAATGCCGACAAGAATCTGGAATTTGTCAGACTGTCGGTTGTCTTTGATGTATGCATCGAAGTGATCATCGGCATCGTCATGTCATTGATCATGGGCTTGGGCAGCTATTTTGTCTACTGCACAGTTACCGGGAATCCTGTTACGGTATTTGGCCACATCATTTCGATGAATGCCGGAGACATCACGGCCTTCATCGGCTATGCCGATACCTTGATATGGCCAATGATCGCCATGGGACAGATCGTGCAGATGTATTCAAGATTCAAGGCATCGCTCAAGCGAATCGTCAGCTTCCTTGATGAAGAGGAAGAGATCCATGACGAAAAGGATGCCGTAATGCTTGAAGACTGCAAGGGCAGCATAACCTTCAATGACTATTCATTCAACTATCCTGATACCGATGTGCACTCATTAAACAACATCTCTTTCGAGATCAAAGCTGGAGAGATGGTTGGCGTTGTCGGCAAGATCGGTTCAGGCAAGACCACTTTGGTGAACTCGTTGCTTAGACTCTACAATGTCGAAAGAGGCAAGATCTTCATTGATGGCATCGACATCATGGACATCAATATCCAGAGCCTAAGAGACAATATTGCTTACGTTCCGCAGGACAACTTCCTGTTCAGCGACAACATCAGAAACAACATCGCTTTCTCCGACAAGAAGGCAACAATCGAAAAGATAAAGAGCGCAGCCGCCTTTGCGGTTGTGGATGACAACATAGATGGCTTTGCGAAGGGCTATGATACAGTGACCGGCGAAAGAGGCGTTACGCTTTCTGGCGGACAGAAGCAGCGTATCTCTATTGCGCGTGCCTACATCAAGGACGCTCCGATCATGATCATGGATGACTCAGTTTCGGCAGTCGATGTCAAGACAGAGGAAGCGATTCTCGCCAACATCAACGAGAAGCGCAAAGGCAAGACTACCATCATCATCGCAAGCAGAGTCTCTACCGTTTCCCACCTGGACAAGATCCTTGTCCTGAATGAGGGAAGGGTTGAGGCCTTTGATACTCCAAGCAAGCTTCTTAAGACATCACCTACATACAAGAAGATGGTGCATCTGCAGAAGCTAGAAAGTGAACTATAGGATGGATGAGGAACTAGAGAAGCTAAAAGGCGACAAACATCTGCCAGTGACCGAAATCCTAAAGAGGACGCTGGTATACATCAAACCTGAGCGATTCAGATTTGTTTTGGCGTTGCTTCTGGTTGCCTGCAATGTCGGAATGGACATCATCACGCCATTGTTCACAAGCCGCATAACCGATGAGCTGATCAAGACCAGCATCGATCTGCGTCTGATCGTCAATCTGACGTTATGCATGTTCATCGTGGGACTCATCAATCAGGCCTTCCTGTATTTCGAATCGATGATTCTGCAGAACTGCGGACAGCGCATCATCTTCAGGCTGCGTGATGAGATCTTCCAGCATATCCAGAACATGTCGCTGAACCAGTTCAACGAGATGCCGGTTGGATCATTGGTTACAAGAGTAACATCATATACCGCCAGCATGTGTGACCTGTTTACCAGCGTATTCGTCAGCATCCTTAGAAATAGCACAACGGTAGTTGGCGTATATATCATCATGATCTATCTCTCGCCAAAGCTATCTTCGCTGATGTCGATAATCGTGGTGCTGGTCTTCATTGCTTCGTTCATTTTCTCGAAGAAGATCAAGCAAGTCTTCCGCAAGGAAAGAGCCTGCATCTCCGATCTGAATACCTTCCTTTCTGAGAATCTGGCTGGCATGAAGCTGACTCAGATCTTCAACCAGCAGGAAACCAAGGATGAAGAGTTCACAGAGAAGAACGAGAAGCTCAGAAAAGAGCGCTTCAATGTCGTCAAAGGCTTCGGTATCTATCGTCCTGTGATTTCCTTCATATACATGACTGCAGTAGCCATGTCATTCACCTTCGGACTGAAGTTTGGTCTGTCGGCTGGCGAGATCGTGGCTTTCTATCTATATCTATCCAAATTCTTCAACCCTATCCAGAATCTGGCTGACCAGCTCAATCAGCTCCAGAGAGCCTTTACGGCTGGCGAGAGGGTATTCAATCTGCTGGATGTAAAGCCTGATGTGCTGGACAAGGAAGATGCGATCGAGATCGAGAAGTTCGAAGGACGCATCGAATTCAAGAATGTCTGGTTCGCCTATGTGGGTGAAGACTGGATACTTAAGGATGTGTCGTTTGTGATCGAGCCTAAGCAGACCTGTGCTTTCGTAGGCGCAACAGGCGCCGGCAAGACCACAATCCTTTCCCTGATCGTCAGAAACTATGAGGTCCAGAAAGGCGAGATCCTCATTGATGGCATAAACATCAATGACATCAAGATCTCTTCATTAAGAAAGGCCATTGGCCAGATGCTTCAGGATGTCTTCCTGTTCTCAGGAACGATCAGAGACAATGTTACGCTGCATGATGAAAGCTTCACGGATGAGCAGGTCATCAAGGCGTGCGAATACGTCAATGCCGATAGCTTCATCAAGAAGCTTCCTAACGGCATCTATGAAGAGATTATCGAAAAGGGTGAGAACCTATCTCAAGGCCAAAGACAGCTATTGTCTTTTGCCCGTACGGTAATCCATGATCCGCAGATCCTCATTCTGGATGAGGCTACGGCCAACATCGATACTGAGACCGAGATGCTTATCCAGCAGTCTCTGGAGAAGATCAAGAACATCGGAACGATGCTGGTGGTGGCACACCGTCTATCTACCATTCAGCATGCCGATCAGATCATCGTTCTGCAGAATGGCGAGATCGTCGAGAAGGGCAACCATCAGCAGCTTCTCAAGAACAAGAATTACTACTACAAGCTGTATCAGCTGCAGTTTGACAATAATGCATAAAGGGTCAATGACCCTTTTGGTTTAGGAGGGCAAGATGAAAGTACTTGTTACCATGAATGTCTTCAGAGGACATGAGGACATGTTCAGCAATTGCAAAGATTGTGAATTCGTTTTCCGTTACGACAACAGCTACACCATCGATGACATCAAGGATATGGATGTGCTGATCGGACAGATCGGTCTCGATGATTTCGACAAGGCAGAAAAAGTTAAATTCGTTCATTGGGGCATGGCCGGAAGCGATACGGTAGCCAAGAAGATTGACGGAAGAGGCATTGTTCTGACCAACTCCACCGGCTGCTTTTCGGTATCGATTGCCGAGAATGTCATCGGCATGATCATGTATCTCAACAAGAACTTCTATCGCTATGTACGTCAGCAGACCAAGCACCAATACATCAGAGGCGGAGCTACAACCTCGATCCTTGAATCGAAGTCATTGATTGTGGGCTTTGGCTCAATCGGCAACGAGATCGGCGAAAGGCTATATAAGCTAGGTTCGGAAGTGACCGGCATCAAGAGAACTCCTGGCGAAAAGAAGGATTATCTCAAGAACCTCTATACGATGGACAAGCTTGACGATTGCCTGAAAGATGCCGATATCGTGATACTGTGCATGCCTCAATCTCCAGAGACCATCCACGTCATGAACAAGGAACGTCTGGCAATGCTGAAAGATGGAGCTATCCTGATCAATGTCGGAAGAGGAAGCGCCATCGATACCCCTGCATTAGTTGAAGAACTTAGAAGCGGTCGAATCCTGGCCGGTCTTGATGTATACGAAAAGGAACCATTGGATGAGAATGATCCATTATGGGATCTAGACAATTGTCTGGTTCTTCCGCATGTCACAGGCTTTGACTATATGCCATACACAAGAAGACTCTTGAGACAATATGCCGTTGAAAATCTTGAGGCATACTTGAATGACGGCAAGCTCAGAAACGTCGTTGATTACAGCACAGGCTACAAGATCTCAAATAGCTAAAAAAAAGAATAATCTTGATTAAGAATAAACGGATACGTATAAGCGTATCCGTTTTCTATTGCATATTTTGAATCATATAGATTGTGCTATGTTCATCATCCGCAAAGAAATGATAGAACGATCCGTCGCTTCCATCCTCAAGCAGATGGGCTTCCTTATCGAAATAGAAGACCATGCACTCGACGTTACGTTTGATTATATATGGTATCTCAAATGAGTTCTTGGTATTGATGAAGCTGATCGTCGTAGAATCTTCGCTTTCACAGATGGTGTTATATGCAACAGGAACCATGATCGATCTTTCTTCTGGTCTTATGGTCACTGTCTCTTTCTTGGAGAGCTTATCGTTTATGTATATCTTTGAACAGTATGATATCAGTTCAAGTGTTTCATTGTTCAATGTATATGTTGTTGTTCTACGGATGCTGTCGGATGATCCGTCTTTGTCGTTGATGGTCAGCACAGCATTGCCTTCATCATCATATGAGCGTTTGGTTATTTCTTGTCCGACATAGGAATTGATGTCGCCTAGATACCATAGCGATCTGATGTTCAGATCATATATGGCGGCATCCATGAACATCACCGATTCGACATCATCGACGATTGTGTAGCTTCCATATGACTCATTGCTTTCTTGCTTGGCGCAGACCTGATATGAGTATTCAATGCCTGGATATTTTGCCTCTCTGATCAGAGCCATGTCTCCATTCATCTTGATGAACTCGATGTATTCCTGTCCGGTCGAATTGCCCTCAGAATCTTCAAGTGTTCTTTCATAGTAGATGTATTTGTCTTCAAGGACTCTATCTATTCTGTTAGCCTGCTTGATATCTTCAAATGTCAGACCATCAAGGAATTCATCGCCTGTCAAAGATGTTTCTTTTTTGCTGCATGAACAAAGAAACAATATGGCTAAGACGATCAGAAACAACCTTTTCATACTGAAATTATAACGGAAAGAAAGGTGCTTGTTGAGATGTTGATTCAAAAGCATACATATCATAAACTATTAGGGTATGGAAGAAAAGACAAACACTATAGGCAAAGAATTTACCATGCCTCAGCTTGTTAAATTTGTGGCTGCACCGATTGTGTCGAGACTTTTCATTTCGCTTCTTGGCACGCTTGATGATGGCTTGTTCATATCAAGATACTGTGGCGAATATGCTTTGGCTGCCTTCTCCATCTGCATGCCTTGGTTCATGATCATCGATGCTGCGTGCATGCTGTTTACGGCATCAGGAACCAAATGTTCAATGCTGATGGGCGAGAAGAAGAATGAAGAGGCCAACAGAAGCTTCACAAGCATCTGCATCATTGCAGCGTGTGCAGGTCTGTCATTGACCTTGATCCTTTCGCTTTTCAGGGAAGAGATAATCACCTTCATGGGCGCAAGCGAAGTTACCTTGCCTTATGCGATGCAATATACCAGCATCTCAAGGTTCTATACACCTATGATCATCCTTTCTGGTGTCTTCCAGAGATTCTATGTCATTGCCGGAAAGCCTAAGATGGCTGTTGTATCGACAGTGTCAAGCACCATCATGAATTTCTTCTTCGATTGGCTTTTCATCTGCCGGATGAGGACAGGACTTGTCGGAACGGCATATGCCAATCTCATAAGCAACTCTGTCATAACCATCATGGCCATCATATTCTTCCTGAACAAGAAGCGCGAGATCCATTTCGGCAAGCCATTAAGCAATCCTTGGCCATTCTTAAAGGATACAATCAGGCTTGGATCATCTTCAGCTCTCACTTCTTTGGCTCTTTCGGTAAACAACTATATCAACAATATTGTGCTTTTGAACTATGGCGGCGACCTGATGATTGCAGCATCGACTGTCGTCGGCAACATCCAGTTCACCTTCATGAATGGACTGTTTGGAATGACGGGTGCGGTATCGCCGATCGTCAGCTATGCCTATGGCGAGAAGAACGTCAAGAAGCTGTCTCGCATCATCAAGCAGTTTACGCAAATCACGCTTGGCTTATCGATTACTTTGACATGTCTATTCCTTCTGACGAAGAAGCCATCCATCGCCCTATATCTCATGAATTCTACTGAGCCTAGAATCAGAAGCCTTGTCGAGTATGGAATGCTTTCTGCTCCATATGTCTTCCTGTTCTTTGGCTTCAATATCATGGTTCAGGAGGTCGCTTTGGCTGTAGATAACACCAAGATCAGCACGATCCTTTCAACGCTGGAAAACATTATCCTGTCTAACCTGACGACCATCCTGCTTCCTTATCTGTTTGGGGTTGATGCCTTGTGGTATTCGTTCATCGTAACGGAAGCGATAACTCTCATCTTCTCCTTGTATTTTGTCAACAAATATAAAGACGCATATGGATATGGTAGAAGCGGAAAAGCTACTGCAATAGAAAACAAATAGAAGAAAAAGCCTTGCGATGCAAGGCTTATCTAATATCGATCTTATCTAATAATGTTGTCGCACCATGTTCGCTTGTCGAGCAGTTTTCGCGATACAGGGTCAGCCAGCCGATTGCTGGCTTGATGATTGGCTTGAAGTTCTCTCTTCTTCTGGCAAGCTCTTCATCGGAAACCTTCAGAACTATCGATCTGCTTAGGATATCGATGTCGATGATGTCGCCGTTTTCGATGAGGGCGATATTGCCTCCTTCATAGGCTTCAGGTGTGACATGTCCGATAGCCAGTCCACCGGTAGCGCCGGAGAATCTGCCATCAGTGATCAAGGCAACCTTATCTCCTAAACCTTTGCCGAGGATGGCAGCCATGAAGGTTTCGATATGAGGCATGCCAGGTGAGCCCTTTGGTCCTTCGTATCTGACGATGACGACGTCGCCTTCCTTTATTTCGCTGTCGATGGCAGCCTTCCAGGCATCATCTTGCGATTCATATACTCTAGCTGGTCCGCTGAAATGCCATACCTTAGGGTCTACAGCTGAGAACTTGACGATAGCCGTATCGGAGATGTTGCCTTTAAGTACAGCAAGTCCGCCTTCTTCATTGATTGGGCTATCTGCCGTATGGATGACATCGGTGTTTGTGTTCTTGGCTTTTTCGACCCTTTCTTTCATGCTGAGGAACTGTCCTTTAGCGTCAAGATCGAGCTTTCCGGCCTTGGCTAGCTCAAGACATACAGCATCGATGCCACCTGCTTCATCGAAGTCGACCATTGTATATGTCGGATGGCTAGGATAGATGGAAAGAAGAGTAGGAATCTCTTTCGATATCCTATCGAATTCGTTTATGTCTATCTTGATTCCCAGCTGATTGGCGATGGCTGGTATATGCAGGAAGGTGTTTGTTGAAGCGCCAGTAGCCATAGCGTACTTGATGGCGTTTTCAAAGTTCTCTTTCTTGACGATGTCTCTTGGACAGGTGTTGCTTACAGTGAGCTCAACAATCTTGGCTGCAGCTTCTTTGGCAAGATCTTTCCACTTCTGCGATGTAGCGCTTACTGTGGCATTTCCGCATGGCGACAAGCCGAGAATGTCGGCCATAGCGCACATGGTGTTGGCGGTGCCCATCATTGGGCAGGCACCAGGAGTTGGACAGACGTTTGCGACGATTTCCTTATAGTCCTCTCTTGGCATCGATCCTTCCATGTAGGCGGCATAGGCCTGCTTGGTGTTGGTGATGGTGAGCGGTCTGCCTTTGAAGCAGCCAGGCGTCATATATCCTCCGGTAAACATGACGGATGGAATGTTGACTCTGAATAGTCCCATCATCATGCCAGGTACGATCTTGTCGCTTGTGGAAAGCAGGATCATGCCATCCAGCTGATTGAGTTCGGCTAAAGTCTCAACTTCCATAGATACAAGATCTCTTGATGGAAGGGTGTATCTGTCGCCTGGCGTATTTGAGCAGATGCCATCGCATATGCCAAGTGCAGGCAATTCTCTAGGCAGACAGCCTTTCTCATAGATCTCTTTCTTGATGATCTCGACCGCTTCCTTGAAGTGGAAGTGGCCAGGATTCATTTCATTCCAGCCGTTGATTATTCCGATTATCGGTTTCTTGACGTCATCCTTGCTGACGCCAGTAGCGTAAAGCAATGCATTGCGATGGTCCATCGACTCTTCAGACCACTTGTATTTCATATGTCATTCCTCCTCTGGATGGATAAGTACCTTGATGGCGTTGGTGTTTACGGCATCGATGTTGCATTTGATGGCTTCCTCTAGTTTGGATAGAGGATAGATGTGGGTAATCAATTGTTCAAGATTGACATGCGTTGCTATCTCAAGAGCTTCTTCGAAGTCGTTGTTATAGCCTTGGGTACCGACAATCCTGATCTGTTTGTTTATGAGAATCGAGGCATCGAAGGTGATGTTGGGATTCTCAAAGATGCCGACCTGAACGAGAGTTCCGTCAACCTTGAGGCATTCGAGACAACTATTGAAGGTTGCTTCCTTGCCGATGACCTCAAAGGCGATGTCATAGAGATTGTCGTTGCTGTCTTTGCTAGGATTGATGGTCCTAGATACGCCAAGCTTCCTTGCGGCATCAAGTCTTGCTTCAGAGAGATCGACAATCGAGATATTGTCTATGCCTTTGTATGAGAGTATGGCAGCTATGAATAGGCCAATCGTTCCGGCTCCATAGATGATCACCGAGTCGCCTTTCTTGGCGTTTGATCTTTTTACGGCTCTGTTGGCTACCGATAGGGGTTCGATGAGCGAACCGATGTCATATGACATATTGTCCTTTAGCTTGAACAGGTGTTCGCTTCGACATACGACATAGTCAGCCATTGCTCCATCACCGATGCGATAGGAGAACGAGGCGTTTTCGCACTGTCCATAGTTTCCGCTTAGGCAGGCTGGGCATTTTCCACAGTTGATGATCGGTTCAAGCGTTACCCTATCGCCGACCTTGAAGCCATGATTGTCTTTTCCGATGGCTACGATGTCGCCAGAGAACTCATGTCCTATGGTAGTAGGAAGCTTCACTGCCGGATGCTTGCCTTTGAAGATATGAAGATCAGAACCGCAGATCGAAGAGGACTTTACCTTGACAACAGCTTCATTGTCGTCAAAAGGCCTTATCTCTTTATCTTCGATTATGATCTTATAAGGTTCTATTACCCTCGCTATGCGATTTTTCATGATGAACCTCCATCGTTTCCTTAATCATATCACATATGAACGAATAGACTGGTGAGGTAAAAAAGCTGAACGGTTGATCCGTTCAGCTTTCGGTCATTATTCTTTAGAACTGCTATTTTGTCTTGCTTAGACACTCTTCTAGAGTTGTAGACAGGAAGATATAATCGTCTTCATTCTTGATGATATTCTTGAGTCCACTAAGATCTCTGATGGCTTCTGTGATTTTGGTCTTACGGATGATTACAGACGTAGTGGTCTGTGCCTCGTTGATCTTCCTCCAGAAATCGCCTGCGCCAAACAGCGCATATGCCTTGTCGCCGCATTGTTCGAGAAGTCCGGTAACTTCCTTGAAGCAATCGTCTCCGCCGATTCCGGCTCCGCCTGTTACCTGCCTGAGTTCTTCGCTGGATAGTTCCTTCAATTTGCTTGCAAGAGATTCATACTTCATCTTGAGTGCATTAAGTTCATCTTTTGTCTTCATATATGTTTTCCTTTGATTAGCTCAAGATGTTAGAAATCTCTTGCAGCTTGCTGCATGTCATTTCTTTCAGAATGAAGTTGATATGAATTGCCTCATCTAATGCCTCATCAACATAGCTCTTTCTCATTGATGGAGAAGTTTCCTTTATGGCGCAATCAACAAAAACAAGCAGTTTTGACTGACTGATCTGTGGGTATTGTTCATTCAGTGATTCAAGTGTATCTTTGACATCTTTTAGGCGATTTGTGAGTTCATCATATTCCTCAGGGGTTCCTTGCCACTCTCCGCCTGTAACCTTCTTAAGTTCCTCTTCTTTGAGACCATTTCTTTCTGTCATGTCGATAATCCTCGTTTCTTCTTGTTCCATTATACCATGGTAGTTATCACGAACATGTCTTCTCATTTTTTTGCAGGTCATTTGTTCGTGTTTGTTGATTGCAAAAAAGTTTAAAGAGTCTATACAACATCAAAAGAAAACAGTAAGTTATAACGAATAAAAAGAGGTACGATATCATGATCAATACAAACGTAACTGCACTTAGGAAAAACCTGTTCATTATGCTTAGCAACGCTATGAAACTAATGTAAATACAAGAAACGGAAATGCCGTCATTATATCTGAAGAAGAATATAATGGAATGAAAGCTACCATTGAAATAGGTGCCGATAAGAAGCTAAATAAAAAAATACTTGATGTATCGATGGTCTGATGTTTCATATCAATAAAGAATAGACCATTAAGATAGTAAGCGCTTGGTTACATTATGAAAACATCTAAAATGAGAAGATAATCATTGGGCTCATATACGGGATTATCTTTTTTTGATAGCTGATGCATACTACCTCATTGTTCGGTTGGCGTGATAATATACAAATATGCTAAGAAAGCTTCTTACAGGATACATAATCGTTTCGATCTGTCTGTTTCTGTCATTGGGATATCTTGTTGCGGAGAAGTCATCGGCTTCCATCAAGGAAGAGCTCATGAATACTGCCAACATTTCTTTGGACGAGTCTCAGCGTTCGATCATCAACATGATGAACAGCTCGAAGGATACAGCTCTGCAGATTGCGGCAAATACCACTGTCCAAAGCAGCATCCAGAACTTCATGAGCAGCGGCGACAGCAAGTATCTTGAAGAGCTCGATGCATATCTTGATGAATATCCAGGCATCTCCAACGTCTACAGCAATATCTCCATCTATATGGATACCGATGCTGCAGCGGATGACTATAAGCATATCGAAAGTGGAGTCGACGAAGGAATCTTGGAGGCATATGACAAGCCATATAGATTCTTCTGGCAGAAAAGCAGCATGGGCGACAACGTCATACTCAGACAGCTAAAGGCTGTCTATTCCAGCAAGGACTATAAGACTATTCTGGGCGTCATAGCGGTCGATACCAATGTCGATTCGATCAGATCGATTGCGGAAGCGGCAAATTCGACCGGCAACAGGCTCTATCTTGTGAGCGATAGCGGGGAGATAGTATATCCGCACTACAACTATGACCATATATCTGATGATGTGCTGATGCATCAGGAAAGCGTTGAGCTTGAGATCGACGACAATCTGCTGCTGATAAGGATGATAAATGACAGCGGCTGGAAGCTCATCAAGGTCATTTCGATAGCCAAGATCAACGAAAGAAGCGAAGCCATCAAGGAAACGATCATCTTCTTGACGATTGCTTTTGCGTGCGTTTCGCTGCTTGTTGCGATTGTGTTCATCAGCCAATTCCTGAAGCCTGTAATAAAGCTTTCAGACAAGATGGCGAAGGTAAAGGCCGGAGACCTTGAGATGATAGAGGAAGGTCCAAGAGGCGAGGTAGCCGATCTTTATGACAGCTACAACTACATGATAGATAGGATCAACAAGGAGATCGATTCCAACTACATGTCCAAGATCAGGGAAAAGGATTCTGAACTCAAGGCCTTGCAGGCCCAGATAAACCCGCATTTCCTCTACAACACCCTCGATTCGATAAACTGGATGGCGCTGCAGTACGGCGCAAAGGACATCTCGAAGATGGTTCTGGCGCTTTCGGACATGTTCAGGCTTTCGCTGAACAAGGGCAAGAACATCCTTTCGATCAAGGATGAGATAAGACAGGTGGATTCCTACATCACACTGCAGAAGGAGCGATACTCCGATAGCTTCGATGTGAAGTATGAGATAGATGAGAATATCGAAGACAGGAAAGTGCTGAAGATGCTGCTGCAGCCGATTGTGGAGAATGCGATCATCCATGGCTTTGAGAGTCTGGAGAAGGATGGCATCATAATCATCAAGGTCAAGGATATGAAGGATGGCACCTATTTTGAGGTAAGAAACAACGGCAAGCTGGTCGATCTTGAGACCATCAACAAGAGCCTCAATGACGACGTGCAGGATGATGTCCGCAAGGGCTATGGCATATATAATGTGAATGAGAGAATAAAGGCACTGTATGGCGAGGAATATGGTCTGCAGTACAGCATAGATGGAATATGGACGGTTGCATCATTCTTGATACCTTTGGAGACAGAATATGTTGAAAGTATTGATAGCTGATGACGAGAGAAGATCAAGGGAAGGATTAAGGAGCGTCATAGACTGGGATGATCTTGATATGGAGGTAGCCCACTGCGCCAAGGATGGAAAAGAAGCCCTTGATTTCATCAACAATAATGAGATAGATATCCTGATAACCGATATCAGGATGCCGGAGATGGATGGCATCGAGCTGATCAAGAATATCGCTATCGCCAACAAGGACATCTCGATCATCATCCTTTCGGGTTATGGAGACTTTTCTTATGCCCAGAAGGCGATCCGCTATGGCGTATCGAACTACCTGCTTAAGCCTGTGCATCTCGATGAACTGACAGATATCTTGAGATCCATCAAAGAGAAGCGCAAGGAAGGCGTATCTAGGGTCTATGTGGAAGACAGCGAGAAGAAAAGATACGATGAGCAGCAGAAGGGAAACGTTGATGGCCAGATTGCTGCAATGATCGAATGCGTAAAGAGCGGAAACAAGGAAGAGGCTCTATCCATTTCGGCAAAGATCTACGAAACCATCAAGAATGAAGACTATCCTCTTGCGATGTACAAGCAGGTAGTCCTCAAATGCATCAACAGGATGAATATGGCGATACAGAGCGACCTCAATTATGAACTGACCTATTTCAACGATACCGAAAGGCTCATGGACATCACGATAGCCAAGGAATTCGATGACATCAAAGGCAAGATTGACGCATTCATAGCTGAACTATGCGAATACATGAATAAGGTAAACAGCGAAAACCGTGGATCTTTGGTATACATGCTGAAGAAGATTGTCGATGAAAGATATTCTGACAGCAAGATGACTTTGAATGACTTGAGCGAAGAGCTTGAAGTGACGCCAAACTATCTGGGAAGACTCTTCAAGGAGGAGATGGGAGTCCAGTTTTCGGATTATCTTGAACAGCTGAGGATGGAGAATGCCAAGAAGCTATTGAAGAGCACTAACCTGAAGATATATGAGATAGCTGATGATTGCGGATACAATGATGGCCAGTATTTCGCTAAGGCTTTCAAGAAATATACGGGAATGACCCCTTTGGAATACAAGAAAAATTAGTGTTGAAAATTACACAAAATTGTAGTTTTGGTTCATTATATTAAGCGCTTTCATTTTTTATAATTTAGTTGTCAAAAAGTATTTTTGATATTTCTAAGGAGGAAAACATGAAAAAGCTTATTACTTTATTGATGTCTTTATTGATGGTATTATGCTTAGCTGCTTGCACAAACACTGCTGAGCCAGAACCAGAAGCTGAAGACAATTCACCAATCTACATTGGCTTATCAACACCTATGACAGGCAACTTCGCTGAAAATGGTCAGGGAACTAAGATTGCTGTCGAAATGGCTCTTGAAGAGATCAATGCTGCTGGCGGCATCAATGGCAGAGAACTGAAGGTTAAGGTTCAGGACTCTAAGTCAGATGCTACAGAATCCGCAAACATCGCTACAATCTTCACAGAAGATGAAGAGATCTTAGCTGAAATCGGCGACTTCGCATCAGGTGCTTGCATTGCTGCTGCTCCAATCTACGAAGAAGCTGGTATGGTACAGCTTTCTCCAACTGCTTCTAACCCAGATTTCAACAAGCAGGGCGAATACATGTTCTCAGTATTCGGCAAGTCTGCAGACGAATATGAATTCGTTGTTAAGTATCTTCTTAAGAAGTATATGGGAGCTGCTAACGTTGCTTCTATCTATATCGATACTGAATGGGGCGATGGCGCTCAGGCTAACCTTGAGAGCTACTGCGCTCAGGAAGGCATCACTCTTGTAGCTGCTGAACCTGTTTCAGAATCTGAATCAGACTTCACTGCAGTCATCACAAAGATCCGTCAGACTAACCCTGACTGCGTACTTCTTCTGATGGGCTCAGAAGCAGGCGCTAAGTGCATCTCTCAGATCAAGAAGACTGACTGGGATGTTGAGATCGCTATCTCTGGTCTTGCATACTCTTCACAGCTGATCGAACTCGGCGGCGAAGCAGTTGAAGGCGTTCTTTCAGAGATCGGTTTCGTTGCTGACAACACTAACCCTGAACTGTATGCATTCAAGCAGGCTTTCGAAGCTAAGGCTGGAACAACTCTGAACCAGATGGAAACTTGTGCATATGATGCAACTATGCTTCTTGCTGAAGCTATGAGAAAGTGCGAAACTTTGGATCGTGCTTCTATCAGAGATGCATTATACAACTACAAGGGATTCGTTGGTTTGACTGGTCCAAAAGACTTCAACGAAGACCGTACAATCACCAACAAGGACTATAAGATCCTTACAATCGAAAATGGTGAGTGGAAAGTATTGACTGACTATACTTACATTGACTAATTCTTAAACTAAAAAGGGTGGTCAAACGACCACCCTTTAAATATTTGATTGGAGGTTTTACATATGCTTGTTGAACAGTTGATTAATGGAATTGGACAAGGATTAATATATGCACTGATGAGTATAGGCTATGCCTTGATTTTTGGCGTAATAGGCCTAGTGACATTCACTCATGGTGATGTAGTAATGCTTGGTGCATTTGCGGCATACTTCGCTTTTGCGATCTTGCCAGGGAATTTCTTTGTTGCGATAATTGCGGGATTTGTCTTGAGTGGACTGATGGGATTTGTTGTGCATAGGATATGCTACAACAGGTTCTTCAATGCTCCTAGACAGGTTTCATTGATATGTACCATAGGAATGGGCATGTTCATAAGGAACTTCGTCCAGGTATTCATCGGTACAGAAACAAAGCCAATTCCTGACCTGTTTGGCGCTAAGGCCATCGTGGTTGCCGGACTTAGGATCAACTACATGACATTGTTCATCCTAGCGGTTGTGCTGGTGATGGTCATCTTCCTGACGCTGTTTCTTAACTTCACGCGTCTGGGACTGTCGCTTAGATCGGTAGCTCAGGACAAGACAGCCGCTGCACTGTGCGGAATAGATACCAAGAAAGCCACAACCATCGGCAATATGCTGGGATGTGCGCTTGGTGGTGTAGCTGGCGTATTATATGCGGTTAACTATGGCTCCATCGTTCCGACAATGGGCGGATCTATTGGACTTAAGGCATTCTGCTGTGCAGTGCTTGGAGGAATGGCCAATATCCCTGGTGCAGCAATCGGCGGACTGCTTATCGGCATCTTCGAGAACTTGGGCATCGCTCTGTTCTCGGCTTCAGTAAGAGATATCGTTTCGTTCGTGTTCCTAATCGGCATCCTTCTGATCAAGCCTGAAGGCCTATTCTCAAGGAGGTCTAGATAATGAATAAGATCATACAGAAACTGAAGGAATCAGCATTCCTCAAAAGCGAGAACGGCATCATTGCCGCCGTCTTCGCCATCCTTTTCATCATCCCTATCTTCGTCAAGAACAAGACCATCCTCAATACGATCATCATCATGGAGATCTATATTCTGGTTGTATCTTCACTCAATGTCATAAACGGCTATTCCGGACAGTTCTCCGTTGGTCAGGCTGCCTTCTATTGCGTAGGCGCATATGTAGGCGGCATACTTTCGACCAAGCTGGAGATGAGCTTCTGGATCGTTCTGCCTATAAGCGGCATCATTGCGGCAATCTATAGCCTGGTGCTTTCGATTCCGACTGCCAAGCTTAGAGGCAACTACTTCACAATCGTTACGCTTGGCATGTGCGAAGTCACAAGACTGATCTGCCTCAACTGGAAGTCTGTCACCAGAGGACCTAAGGGCATATCCGGCATTCCTTCGCCTGTGCTTTTCGGCATAAAGTATCAGAGAAACATCTTCTTCTACTACATGATGCTGGCGCTATGCATACTGATGATAATCCTGACCGGAAGAATCCTCAAATCAAGAATCGGCAGAGCCTGGCTTTCGATCAGAGAGAACCAGGACGCTGCTATGTCGCTTGGTGTCGACGCAATCAGATACAAGATGATGAACCTTGCCTACAGCGCCTTCTGGGCAGGCATTGCCGGATGCATGTATGCATACTATCAGAGATATATTGAGCCTAGCATATTCTCGATCGATGAATCATTCAACATCATGACGATGAATGTCATCGGTGGACAGGGAACCTTGCTTGGACCAATCGTCGGTTCGATTGCCATAAAGCTGATTACCGAAGTATTCAGATTTGCGCTTGAATACCGCATGCTGATATATTCTGCCCTGATCGTCATCATGATGTGGGTAAGACCTCAGGGTCTGGTGGGTTCCAGAAACCTGACCAAGAAGAAGGAAAAGAAAACAGATAAGAAGACGGGAGGTGCTGAAAATGAGTAACATTCTTGAAGTCAAGAGCATCTCTAAGCATTTCGGCGGACTTAAGGCTGTCGATGATGTATCGATGGATGTAAGAGAAGGTGAAGTATTGGGCATCATCGGTCCTAACGGAGCCGGCAAGACCACATTCTTCAACCTCATTACCGGTACATATTCACTTACCAGCGGAAAGATCTTCTTTGAAGGAAAAGATGTAACGGGCTTCTCTCCTGAGAAGATGGCGGGACTTGGTATGGCTAGAACCTTCCAGAACATCAAGCTCTTCAGGTTCCTGTCCGTTCTTGAGAACATCAAGGTCGGTTTCCATATCCAACTTAAATCAAATATCTTCGATGCAATGTTCCATACCAAGAGATATAAGGAAGACGAGAAATTGGCAGGCGATAAGGGCATCGAGCTCCTGAAGCGCATCGGTCTCTATGAACAGAGAGGTCTGATGGCCGGCAATCTTCCATATGGCTGGCAAAGGCATCTGGAGATAGGAAGAGCCTTGGCTCTATCTCCAAAACTGCTGCTGCTTGATGAACCGGCAGCAGGCATGAACCCATCAGAGACTGTCGAGCTGATGAACTTCATCAAGACACTCAACAAGGATGGAATAACGATTGTCGTAATCGAGCATGACATGAAGTTCATCATGAATCTCTGCGACAGAATCGTTGTCATAAACCATGGCCAGAAACTGGCTGAAGGAACACCTAAGGAAGTATCGAATGACCCTAAGGTCATCGAGGCTTATCTGGGAGCCGATCTATCAATCAAGAAGAAATAGGAGGATGTCATGAGCAGAATACTGGAAATAAGCAATCTATCTGTAAACTACGGATATGTCAGTGCCCTGAAAGACATCGAATTCTATGTCGACGAGGGAGAGATCGTAACATTGATTGGTTCAAACGGTGCCGGCAAGACCAGCACCTTGATGTCCATATCCAATCTTGTGGAAGGAAGCAAGAAGGGTGAAATCAAATTCTATGGACAGGACATTTCGCATACCCTTCCTTCAGATATCGTCAAGCTTGGCATATCGCATGTGCCAGAAGGAAGACATATCTTCCCTAATCTGACGGTTGAGGATAACCTCAAGGTCGGTGCCTTCGGCATGAAGGAATTTGACCGCAATATGATGAATGAACTGATCGACAATGTCTATCAGATGTTCCCAAGACTGAAGGAAAGAAGAAATCAGTTGGGCGGAACGCTGTCAGGTGGCGAGCAGCAGATGCTGGCAATAGGCAGAGGACTGATGTTTTCGCCAAAGCTGCTGATGCTGGATGAGCCATCGCTTGGTCTTGCACCATTGGTGGTAAAGGAAATCTTTGAGCTCATCATGGATATTCGCAACAAGGGTACAACCATCCTTCTGATTGAGCAGAATGCCGGCATGGCCTTGCAGGTAGCCGATAGAGGATATGTTCTGGAAAACGGCAGAATAACCCTGACAGGAACAGGCGAAGAGCTATCTAACGACGAGAAAGTCATAAAAGCATATTTAGGTATGTAGGAGGACAAGATGCTAAAGACCGATCATTCTAAACAAGCTGCAGAAATAGAGATCATGAGAAATCTGATCAAGGATAGAGGCAAATATCTCTATCAATTGGCCATAAGCGCCAAGAAGAACGATCCAGACAACTGGGAGAAGATCTTCAGAGAGGGACTTACGGAATACGGATGCGCAAATTTCCGTGCCAAATTCGCAAATGTAGAAGGTCTTGACCAGTTTGTTGAGACATACCTTTCCGATACAACCAAGAAGATCTTCGATTCCGATCTGATCGAGAAAGACGATGAGCATCTGGTCATCAAGGCCGGATACTGTCCGCTCATGCATGCATGGGTCGAATCAGGCGGATCTGATGAATTTGTGAAGCTTCTCTGCGATATCGCCATGGATGGCGATAGGGCAATGGTCAATTCCATTCCGTCTCTTGACTTCTCTTTGAGGAAGTCGTTGGCTTTTGGCGATGACCAGTGCGAATTTTTTGTAAAGCTAAGTGAAGGATACAGAAATGAAATCAATAAGAGAAAGTAAAGTCGTAATAATTGGACTTGGATTCCTGATGGAATACATAACTCCATGCTTCAAGAACGCTCTTGGAGAAAGCATGAAGACAAACATCGTCGGCGTCACTGCCGATGAAAAGGATCTTGAGGGCAAGAGAACACGTTTGGGCTATACTGTCCTTCTCAATGACAACAAGAAGGCTCTTGAAGACGTAAAGCCTGACATCATCTTCTTTGCGCCTCCACCAACAATCGCCAAGGATCTTACCGAAAGTGTATTGAAGCCATATTATGAATCGTGCAGGAAAGAAGGCAGACAGATACCTACCCTTTTCGCTTTTCCTCCTTCACCAGCCGGAAAGTACTATATGGATGAGATCGGTGATGACCTGCAGGTAATAAACATCATACCGAACATGATGTCAAAGGCCGGCAACGAAAGCATCGCCAACGAAAGATGCAGTCTGATCACTTATCCAAAAGAAGGCAAATGGAGCGATGAGGACAAGAAGCATGTCGAGGATTTCTTCTCGCCATTTGGCACATGCCTAAACTGCACACCAGATAATATCCTGTATGTCCTTTCGACTGAGATCGCAACCCATCCATTGACGGAACTTTGCGATATCGCAGCCAGAAAGCTCAATGAGAAGGGTGTTGATTGCACATATGTTGATGTCGCAAGCTTCCTTAGAGCAAAGCATCAAGAGCTTCATTCCTATACAGCCAAGAACAGCAACAACTGTTCATTGGATGCCATCAAGGATGAGGATGCCAAGAGAATCCTGGAAGATATCCTGGTATCCTGGTATGAAGGCTTATGCAGCTATATCTCAAACAATGGCCTGACTGAAAAGGAAGCCAAGGAATTCCTGGATCCGTTATTTGATATCTATTTCCATATCACTCAGGTTACAGGACGTGAAGAGATCGTAGCAAAGGCCAAGAAGGATGCCACCAAGGGCGGCATGCTGGAACTGTGCCTCGATTCATACTATGGAATAGTTGAACCATTGATCGCCAAGATCTTTGATGACAATGGAGAAAACAAAAATGACATCGATAGGATCGGATATCTGTTCGACAACATCGTCGATGCAGTAGTCGAAAGAGGAAAGGGTCTCACCAAGAACAAGGAGATCGTCTTCTCGCCTAAGCAGCATTCGATTATGTTTGGTCTGATCGCCAAAGAGATTCTTGAGAATCTTGAGGACAGCGACAGGATTCTGTATGAAGCAGTTGCTGACTATGGAAGACAGCGTGGATCAAGAATGGCACAAAGATGCAAGGCCGACGGCAATCCTCTGGATATGGTCGGATACTTTGCCTACTCCGAGTGGAAATGGGATGAAGGCTTCAGAAAGAGCAATATCCAGTTCACTCCATACTTTGCCCACTATGTCCATGAATGTCCATGGTGCACAGCCTGGAAGGAAAGCGGACTTGAGGACTATGGCAGATACTATTGCCGTTGCGTAGATGAGAACATCTGCAAGGGCTTCAATCCAGAACTAAATCTCGATATGAGATCCTTCCTGAGCGGCAAGGAATATGATGCCTGCGAATTCCATTGGGTAGATGCCTGCATGGATGAAGAATTCTCAAGCAGACAGAAGAAGATCATGGAAAAGATCGGCAGCTCATGCATAAGATCGTTTGAATATCATACAGCCCACACCTATGTGACGATGCTGAAGCACGTCAGCGCATGCGATGAAGCCAAAGCTGCAGCGATCGACAATAGAGTAAGAAAGCAGTTTGCGGAAAAGACCAGCTATCTGGAGCTTATGATGGTCCTCAAGGAATGCAATCACGACTTTGAGGTAGCAGACTAATGGAGATTCTCCAGAGAGCCAAGGGCATCCTTCCTGAGCTTATTGAGATCAGAAGATGTCTGCATCGCAATCCTGAAACAGGCAACAATCTTCCAAAGACAAAGGCTTTTGTGTGCGAACAGCTTAAGAATATCGGATTTGAATGCAAAGAATTGGGCGGGGGACTTGTCGTCAAGATGGATAACGGCAAGAATAAGACCATCCTGCTTAGAGCCGATATGGATGCCTTGCCTATGAAGGAAGAGTCAGGACTCGATTTTGCATCAGCAAAAGAAGATGCAGCGCATTGCTGCGGACATGATATCCATACATCGATCCTCATCGGAACGATAAGGCTTCTTCAGGAAATGAAGGATGATCTAGGATGCAATGTGGTCTTCATGTTTCAGGATGATGAAGAAAGAGCCTCAGGCTGCAGAGTCATGGTTGATGAAGGCGTGCTGGAAAATGTCGACTATGCCTTCGGTATCCATGTGAAGCCTGACTATCCTGTAGGCATGATCAATGTCACTGCCGGACAGAAGACGGCATCATATGACAAGTTCTCGGTTGAGGTCATCGGCAAGGGTGGACATGGAGCTTTCCCTAAGCTTGCCATCGATCCGATCAAGATTGCCTGCGATCTGACCATGAAGCTTGATGATCTGCCAGAGAAGCTTCTGGGAAAAGATACAAAAGGCGTAGTGACCATCGGCATGTTCAAGGCAGGATCTTCACCAAATACCATTCCGGATAAAGCTGTCATTGAAGGAACGATCCGTACCAACAACGAAGCTGACCGAAAGAGAATCAAGGAAGAAATCGCTTCCTTGTGCAAAGAGAATACGGAAAGCAAAGGTGCCAAGGCCATCATCGAATATGGTGCCATGGTTCCTTCTGTCACAAACAATCCTGAGCTCATCGAGCAATGCAGAGAAGAGCTTACCAACAATCTGAAAGACAAAGTCAATTTCGATTATGACTTCCTCAACGCTTCAGAAGACTTTGGCATCATATCGGCCACGGTTCCTTCTGTCTATTACAATGTAGGAACAGGCCTCAAGGAAGATGGCTATCTGTATCCAAACCATAATCCTAAGGTCATATACGACGAGACGGCAATCGCCTATGGAGTTGCGGCGCTTGTATCAAGCGTGCTGGCAATCAGGTGAAACATATGGAACGTAAAGAATTTACTGAAATACTGAAAGCAGAAATGGACTATGCGACAGGATGTACAGAACCTGCCGCTATAGCCTTATGCGGTGCATACGCAAAGGAATATCTGGATGAAGACATCGAGAGGATGGAGGTTTTTGCGAGCACCAATATCATCAAGAACGCCATGTCGGCAGGAATACCTGGAACAGACAGAACAGGCATCAGCTATGCGGCAGCCATTGGCGCTGCAGCAGGCAAGAGCGCAAACAGACTAAAGGTTCTTGATGATGTTGATGAAAAGCAAAGAGAAAAGGCCATTGCTCTAGTAGATGAGGGATCATGCAAGGTATACAAAAAGGATGATGTAGACAAGCTATATATCGAGATTATTCTGCATGGTCTGTCCCATTCCAGCAAGGCCATCATCAAGGGAGGACACACAAGACTTGTCTACGCCTCAAGAGATGATGAGACAGTCATTGATGTGGATGATGACAATCATGAGGACAAGAATTGCGGCTGTGCAGCCAAGAAGAACTTGACGATCGAGAACATTCTTGAATTCGTTGAGAGCATCGGCGATAGCGATGATCTTGATGTCATCAAGGATGCGATAAGGATCAATAGCGAAATAGCGAAGAATGGTCTTGAGAATGCCTACAATCTCTCTGTCGGGCGCAATGTCGAAGAGATGAGAGAAAAAGGCATGATAGGAGATGGCGTCATCCTTGACATCATCAAGAATACGGCAGCCGGCATCGATGCCAGAATGGCTGGCGCAAACTATCCGGTCGTAACCAATTCAGGATCAGGAAACCAGGGCATCACCTGCACCATTCCGGTTCTAAGCTATGGAAGATATATCGGCGCAAGCGAAGAAGAGATACTGAAGGCTGTGACGCTTTCTCATCTCATGTGCATATACATACACTGCAATTTCGGCCTATTGAGCGCACTGTGCGGAGCGGTCATAGCTTCAAGTGCTGCATCATGCGGAATCATCTATCTCATGAAGGGTGGAGCCAAGGAAATGGGCTATGCCATAAACAATATGCTAGGAACATTGTCGGGCATGCTGTGCGATGGCGCAAAGCCTGACTGTGCCATGAAGGTCTCTGCCTGCACAAGCAATGCCTGCCTGAGTGCCTATCTGGCGATGAAAGGTATAGAGATCAAATCCAACGAAGGAATCGTTGAAGATGATGCCAAGAAGACCATCTCCAATTTCGTGAAGATATCGGATGATGCTTCGAAGGTACTTGATGATTCGATCCTGGAGATAATGCTCAATAAGGACTGATGATTGTCTAAGCAAAGATATTCATCATAAAATGGTTATGTACTTATGGAGGAATGACCATGAAAACAATTTATGCCTTCTATGCCGCCAACAGATACTGGCCAGATAGGGAAGCGCTCGAAAGAGCCTACAGCGACCTGTCGTCAAGATTGGGCGATGCTGAAACATATCTATTGACTGATGGTGAGAGTCTTGAGGCCAATGGCGATGTGCTGGTAGTAACACCTATGTCTGGAGCTGTTCAGGCTAAGATACTTAATGATGTTTCAAGATTCGATAAGGCTATCCTTTATGGTGGCTATATCGATGGAAATGGCGACGACAAGACCGTCGATCAGATGGTTAGAGCCAATGCTGCTCCTACATTGATGGATACCTGGGGCGTACTGCATAGAGACAAGGACAAGGTCATGCTGGCAAGAAGCATCAGCGATCTGAAAGATAAGCTTGATGTGCTTAATGCCTATTTCTTTGTCAAGGGCGCAAATGTGCTCAAGATAGGCGAGACCGAACCATGGGTCGTATCCAATGCCAGCGATACATCAGTATATGAGAAGCGTTTCGGCATAAATATCATTAAAGTAGAACAGGCTGAACTTGAAAGAAGATATCTAAATACATCCAATGATGACGCCAAGAAATACTATGACTATTTCAAGGACAATGCATCTGGTTGCGTAGAGCCTAGCGATGAGGACCTCTGGAATGCCTCAAGAATGGCTCATGCCTTGGTTGAACTGATGAAGGAGAACGATGCCAAAGCTTGTGCCATCGCCTGCTTCAATCTGCTCAAGACCAACACCACCAGCTGTCTGGGCGTAAGCTATCTCAATGGCTGCACCGATATGTCGGTATCATGCGAGTGCGATATGGATTCAGCCATTACGATGATGTTCATGAAGAAACTGACCAAGTCCAACCTATGGATGGCCAATCCAGCACTTAGAAGCGATGGACTCATCAACTTCTCCCACTGTACAGGTCCTGTAGATATGAATGGAGCCTGCAGCTATGTGCTCAGGAACCATCATGAATCAGGCATCGGCGTTTCTCTGGAGGTTGAATATCCAAAGGATCAGCTTGTGACATCGGTAAGGATATCCAATGAAGCAAGCACCATCACTATCCAGAAGGGCCATACGGTTGATGGTCCAAGACTCAACTGCTGCCGCAGTCAGGTCTATGTGAAATATGATGACCTGGACAAATATCTTGATACAGCGCTTGGCTGCCATCAGGTATTCGCTTTCGATGATGTGGCTGATAAGGCCAGAAAGCTTGCGGAGCTGTTTGGGCTCAAAGAAGCATGAAAGCATTTACATTGCCTAGAGGCAAATGTTAAAATATTAACATAAAGCAGATAGATAGATAATTGTGAAATTATCTATTTATATCTACTTTATTGCAAACGTTTGCAATTATTTCAAGAAAGGATGAAAAAATGAAGAAATTGCTCAAGCTCGCTATGGCTCTTTTGCTTGTCCTGGCATTAGTCGGATGCTCTTCAAAACCTGAAGAACCAGCAGAAGAAACAGTTAGCGAAATCACCATCGGCTGCATTCAGGACTTGTCTGGTGCAACTCAGTCTCTAGGTAATTCCGTAATGGAAGGCGTTAAGACAGCTGTTGATGAAATCAACGCTGCTGGCGGCATCAATGGCGCTACATTGAAGCTCGTTCAGTACGATACAGCTGCTGACGTTACCGAAGCCGTAAATGCCTACACTTCAGCTACTGAAGTAGACAATTGCGATCTGTTGATTGGTCCTCCAATCGCTAACATCGTTAATGGCTTAAAGTCATTCACAGATGATGGCGCTACACCATTCATCACATTTGCAGTTGACCCTGCTTGCTACACTGATGATTCAGGCAACCTCTACAAGTATCTTTCATGCGTACAGCCTTCAACTACAGTTCAGGGCTCTATCATGGCTAAGTTCGCTTTAGAGAATGGCCTCAAGAACTTCGGCGTATTCTACACAGAAGACAACTCTTACTCAGTAGCACTTCTTGCTCCATTCGTTGACACAATCAGAGCTAACGGCGGAACAATCGAAGATGCAAACATCATCGCTTACAACTCAGCTGAAACAGACGTTAAGACTCTTATTCAGCCATTGGTTGACGCAGGCGTTGATGCTATCTACTGCCCTAACTACACTCAGCCATTGATTAAGGTTGAAACTGCTATCAAGGAATTAGGCTACGAAGGCAAGCTCATCAACGGTTTGGATGCTGCTCCTAACTTCAATGACCTGATCGAAGGCGTAGACGATATCTCTAACGTTTACTACATCAACAACATCGATATCTATGATACAAAGGTAGCTGACATGGCTTCTAAGGTTTCTGTTGGTGCTATCAACAAGTACTTCTTAGGCTACGATGCAGTTATGCTTGCTAAGAAATGTATCGAAGAAGTTGGTCTCGATGCAGACAAGCTCGCTGAAGCAATCGTTAACGTTAAAGGTTTCGAAGGCCTGACTGGTACATTCAATATGGATCCTAACACTCATATGCCAGCTGAAGACACTCCAATGTTCATGTACACATATGATGTCAAGACTCCAGTTATGCTAAAGGAATTCTCTTACAAATAATTTAGCTAGACAGTAATCGATAATCGGATCGTATCAAAAAACGGTACGATCCGATTTTTCTATAGGGGGTTTATATGTCATTACAAATATTAATCAATGGCATCACAACGGGTTCGGTTTACGCCCTTATTGCTATTGGGTTTGCACTTGTATTCAATATCTTGAAATTCACGAACTTCTCTTATGGCGCAACCATGACATCTGCTGCATTCTTGGCTTACTTTGCGACAGTGAAGTTCAATCTGGGACTTGTCCCTACACTGATCATCTCTGCATTGGCAGGAGGACTGATCGGTCTTTTCGGAGAGTTCATCGGCTTCAGAAGAATCCTTCTGAACCATTCTGCTCCAACATATTTCTTTGTATCATCTATTACGCTTGGAACCTTGTACGAAGGCATCGTAGCCAAGGCAATCGGTACCAAGTTCTTCAGCTATCCAAACTTCTTTAATGTTTCTACAGTCAACATCGGCAGTGCTGTCGCTTCAAAGAGCGATGTCATCATGTTCGGCATTTCGGCTGTAGCATTATTGGTATTAGCTTACATAATTCAGAAAACTCGCATAGGAAGAGCTGTAAGAGCCGTCTCTTTCGATAGAGACACTGCTCAGCTCATGGGAATCGACGCTACCAGGACCATTCAGATAGTGTTCTTCATTTCCGGAGTATTTGCAGGTCTTGCAGGATGCTTCCTAGGCATCAAATATACAATCTACTCAACCTTGGGAACGTTGGTAACCAAAGGCTTCATCGCTTCCGTAATCGGCGGTCTTGGTTCATTGATCGGTGCGGTTGCTGGTGCGTTGATCCTAGGTGTCCTTGAGGCAATCTGCCTTTCGACCTTCGGTTCAGGTTGGGCAACGATAGTGGTATTCGCGGTGATGATGCTGTTCTTGCTGATAAGACCACGAGGCATTGCAGGAAGCAATGTCCAGGATAAGGCGTAAGGAGGACTAGATATGAAGCTATTCATGAATGTAATGACTCAGGCTAGCATCACTCTAGTTGCAGTCAGCGGCATCTACGTATTGACCGGCTTGACCGGCATGTTCTCATTGGGCAGTGCAGCTTTCATGGCTATCGGTGCCTATGTATCTGGTCTGCTGGTAATGAGACTTGGACTTCCGATCGTAGCGGCATTCGCCATTGCGATCGTATCATCGGTTGTCATCGGATACCTGATCGGCTATCCAGTCGTAAGACTTAGAAGAGACTATATCTCACTAGTGACATTGGGCTTCGGCGAATCGGTAGCACAGCTATTGATCAAGCTGTCGGTTATTACTGGTGGCGCCAACGGACTTATCGGTATCCCAAGAAAGGTAAAGATGTGGACAGCCATCATCTGTGCAGCTGTTTCTATCATCATCGTGGCTTTGTTCAAGACCAGCAAGTATGGCAGACAATGCATTTCCCTCAAGGGTGATGAGCTTGCTGCCAAGGCAATGGGCATCAATGTGACAAGAATCAAGATGATTGCCTTCTTGCTGTCGTGCGCATTGACGGCTTTTGCCGGATGTCTGTATGCCTTCTATATGGGCTATGTCGATCCGTCAATCTTTGGCTGGAAGAAATCAGCCGACTGGGTAATCATGGTGTTCTTCGGTGGCGTGAACAGCTTGACTGGCTCAACCATCGGAGCATTCATCCTGACGGCTCTGCCTCAGCTGATGAGGTCACTAGAAGCATATCGCTATATCGTCTATGCGATCCTGGTAATCATCATCATCAACTTCAAGCCTAACGGCATCTTCGGCGAATGGGAACTGACGCCAAAGAATATCGTCATGACAGGAAAGAAGATCGTTTCTTTCTTCAAAGGGCTTTTAAGCAAGAAAGAAAAGGAGGGCAATGAATAATGGCACTTCTTGAAATCAAGAATATCTATAAGAATTTCGGTGGCGTAAAGGCTATCGTCGACTTCTCTCTGGAAGCAAACCCAGGAGAGATTCACGGTATCATCGGACCTAACGGTGCCGGCAAGACCACCATCTTCAATACCATATCAGGCGTCTATACTGCCGATAAGGGAACAGTCATCCTGGATGGCCAGGATATCACGAAGCTGCCTCAGTACAAGATCACAAGACTTGGCATGGGCAGAACCTTCCAGAACATCAGACTTTTCAAGGGACTTGATGTCCTGCAGAATGTAATGTGCGCTTTCGACCCTCAATCCGCATATGGATTCGCAGGCGGAATATTCCCGACTCCTAAACGTTTTGCAGAAGAGAAAAGGGGCAAGGAACTGGCCCACAAGTACCTTGATGTCGTAGGCATGGACAAGTATGCATACGAGAAGCCAGAGAACCTATCTTATGGCAATCAGCGTAAGATCGAGATTGCCAGAGCTCTCATGTGCAATCCTAAAGTATTGCTGCTGGATGAGCCAGCTGCAGGTCTGACTCCTACAGAGGTCAAGGAACTTACCGATCTGATCAAGAGGATCTCGGTCGATTTCGGTTTCGCAATTCTGCTTATCGAGCACCGTCTTGATCTGGTCATGTCCATATCTGATCTGATCCATGTTCAGAACTTTGGCGAAACGATCGCCGTAGGCACCGCAAAGGAAGTCCAGAACAACCCAGTAGTAATTGAAGCCTACTTAGGAAAGGAAGAATGATATGTCAGAAGTAATGTTGGACATCAAGGATCTGTCCGTCAACTATGGACATATAGAGGCCTTGAAGCATGTCAATGTACAGGTAAGAAAAGGCGAGATCTGTTCAATAATCGGAGCCAATGGCGCCGGCAAATCTACATTGCTGAAGACCATTAGCGGACTGGTCAAGCCTATAAACGGCACCATTACCTTTGAAGGAAAGCTGTTGCCTAAGAAGGCATCCAAGATCGTCAAGGAAGGTGTCGTACATGTGCCAGAGGGAAGAAGATGCTTCTCTGGACTTACCATCGAAGATAACCTCTTGGTAGGTGCACACCTGTCGATGGATGATGTAAAGGAAAATATCGAGAAACAGTATGACCTGTTCCCGATTCTGAAGGAAAGAAAGAAACAGTTCGCCGGAACACTGTCCGGTGGCGAACAGCAGATGCTGGCAGTAGCCAGAGGATTGATGTCAAATCCTAAGATTCTGCTGCTGGATGAGCCATCTATGGGTCTGGCTCCGCTTATCGTCAATCAGATATATGATCTGATCGAACAGATAAGGGATTCAGGCATTACCGTCCTGCTTGTTGAGCAGAACGCCAAGAAGGCCTTGTCTATCTGCGACTATGCGTATGTTCTGGAGAATGGCGTCATCAAGCTTGAGGGAACAGGCGAAGAGCTTGCCAACAACGATGATGTCAGAAAAGCTTACCTAGGTGGCTAATGTCGGTCAAGAACATCAAAGACATCGCGAATCTGGCTGGCGTATCATACAGTACCGTTTCGCGTGTCCTCAACAACAAAGATAACGTAAACGAGAATACCCGCAAGAAGGTTCTGGATGTGCTTGAAGCCAATGACTATCAGCCAAACATTCTTGCGCAGAGCCTGAAGAACGGCCAGACTAGAACCATCTGTCTGATCGTTCCATCCATCACCAACGGCATCTTCGGTTCGATATGCGAAGGCGTAAGCGATGTCGCAAGGGAGAACGGCTATACGGTCATTCTGTGCAACACTAACGAAGATGCGCAGATTGAAGCTGATTTCATCGAGAAGATGAAGCAGCGCTGGGCTGATGGATTCATCATTGCCTCAAGCCGCGGAGACCGCGAGGTGCTCGGCAGACTGATGGATGAGAATATACCTTTGGTGCTTATCACCAGATATAGAGATGAATATATCGGCAAGACCGATATCATAAGCGTCGACAACTATAAGGCGGCATATGAGGGCACAAAATACCTCATTTCCAAGGGACTTACCAAGATAGCCTTTGCGGCTGGCCACAAGAGCCTTAACTTCTATAACGAAAGACTCAAGGGCTACAAGGATGCCTTGAAGGATGCGGGAATCCCACTTAATCCAAAGCTTGTCATGCAAAGAAAAGATACGCTGGATGACTTCTACGACATGACCATCAAGGTTATGGAGGAGGAAAATCCTGATGCCTTCTTTGCATCAAGCGATGCGAAGGCTATCACCATCTTCAGGGCTCTGCATGAGCTCAAGAAGAGCATCCCTGAGGATGTATCGGTGCTGGGCTTCGATGACATCAAGATGGCTTCACTGCTGGAACCACCTCTAAGCACAATCGCTCAACCGCTGTATGAATTCGGCAAGCAGTCATGCGAGTCGATAATCAGACAGATAGAGCACAAGAACAAACATGGCGATCTGCCTAAGCCAATCAAGCATGTGATGGACTACAGATTGGTGATCAGGCAATCGACTAAATAAGGGAGGAAAGCTATGAGCAAGCATGAGAAATTCAATTTCAAGACCCTAGACGACATCAGAAACAAGGTTGATGAACTTGGTCTGAACATCAAGTTTGACGAAGATCTATCTCCACTGTGGCAGCCAAAGAAGATCGGAAACAAGATCGCTCCAAACTCTATGGCCGTATTGCCTATGGAAGGCTGCGATTCCAACACTGATGGATCGCCTAGCGAACTGGTATATGCAAGATATACCAAACTGGCTGCAGGCGGTTTCGGACTGATCTGGTGGGAAGCCAATGCGGTTGTGGAAGAAGGAAAGGCCAATGAGCAGCAGATGATGCTTACGGCATCAAACCGCAGCAAGTTCAAGGCTCTGATCGATGAGGTCAACAGAATTGCGATGGAGAACTGGGGCCATAAGCCTCTGCATATCCTGCAGCTGACCCATTCAGGAAGATACTCAAGACCAGAAGGACATATCGCAAGACCACTGGTAGCCCAGCATGACCCATTGCTGGACAAGGGCAACGAGATCATCGTTACCGATGAATATCTTGATGGATTGACCTCAAGATATGTTGAAGCAGCGTTGCTGGCAAAGGAAGTCGGATTCGATGGCGTAGACATCAAGGCTGTTCATAGATATCTGGTAAGCGAACTGCTGGCTGCCCATACCCGTGAAGGAAAGTATGGCGGATCGTTCGAGAACAGAAGCCGTTTCCTGCTTCAGACCATCAAGGCCGTCAAGGAAGCTACAGGCAAAGATTTCATTGTTGCCTCAAGATTCAATGTCTATGATGCCCATCCATATCCATATGGCTTCGGCGTCGACAAGGAAGATATGTGGAAGTTCGATGAAAGCGAACCAGTCGCTCTGGTTAAGGCTATGATCGAGAATGGTGTCGAATTGCTATCTAATTCAGGCGGCAACCCATACTACATCTATCCACAGGTTACTAGACCATTCGATATGTCAAGCTATGGTATTCCTACTCCGGATGAGCATCCGCTTGAATCGATCCAGAGACTCTTCTATATGACAAGCGTCATCCAGAAAGCCGCTGGAGATGTACCGGTAATCGGAAACGGCTATTCATGGCTCAGACAATTTTTGCCATATGCCGGCAGCGCCAACCTGAAGAATGGCTTATGCACAATGGTTGGATTCGGCAGAATGAGCTTCGCTTATCCAAGTGCTCCAAAAGACCTCAAGGAGAATGGCGAACTCAATCCAAACAAGGTATGCATCGCCTGCTCAAAGTGCACACAGATCATGAGAGATCATGGCACAACAGGCTGTGTAATAAGAAACAGCGCAGTATATGCTCCGCTGTTCAAGAAGTTCAATGATGAAGCAATAATTAGAGAAAACAGAAAGGTGGATTAATCATGAAGAAAACTGCAATCGTTACTGGCTCAGCCAGAGGTATCGGCTACGCAATCGCTACACAACTGGGAAATGACGGATACAACATCGTCATCGTAGATGTAGGACCTCAGGAATCAAATCAGGAGAACATCGACAAGCTCAAGACCATTACCGATGTTCATTATGTACAGGCAGACATCTCTAACCATGATGATCGCCTTAGAATCGTTGACGAGGCTGTAAAGGCCTTCGGCAGAATCGATGCATTGGTAAACAACGCTGGTGTTGCACCAAATGTCAGAGCTGACCTTCTTACCATGTCAGAAGAGTCATGGGATCGTGTCATCAACATCAACACCAAGGGCAACATGTTCCTGACTCAGGCTGTTGCCAATCAGATGATCAAGCAAGACAAGCTTGAAGGCGAAGAGAGAAAGGGCGTTGTCGTAAACATCTCTTCTTGCTCATCGGTTGTATCAAGCACAAACAGAGGCGAATATTGCGTATCAAAGGCTGGCATCACTTGCTTGACTATGCTTTATGCCGACAGACTGGCTGCTGAAGGAATCAATGTCCATGAAGTAAGACCAGGCGTCATCGCTACAAACATGACTTCTACTGTACAGGAAAAGTATGACAACCTGATCAAGAACGGTGCATTCCCAATCGCTAGATGGGGACAGCCAGAAGATGTCGCAAAGGTTGTTAGTGCATTCTGTTCAGACAAGTTCAACTTCACGACTGGAAACTACATCGATGTCGATGGCGGCTTCCATATCCAGAGGTTATAGAGATGAACTATCTAGGACATGAAGTTGAAGAGATAAAGACCAATACCTGTGTTGTCGGAACTGGTGCAGCCGGCTATAACTGCGCATGCCGATCAAGACAATACGGGGTAGAAGATGTCCTGCTGATTTCTGAGAACAGATTATCAGGCACAAGCCGCAATACCGGTTCAGATAAGCAGACATACTATAAGCTGACGCTTTCTGGCGATACGCCTGATAGCGTCTACGAGATGGCCAACACTCTGTTCGCCGGTGAGGCTGTCGATGGAGATATCGCTTTGTGCGAGGCTGCGCTCAGTGCTCCATCATTTCTGAGACTTGTTGAACTGGGGCTTCCTTTCCCAACCAACAGATATGGCGAATATATCGGATACAAGACTGACCATGACCCTAGAAACAGGGCAACATCGATTGGACCATATACTTCCAAGCAGATGACTGAAGCTCTTGAAAAGGATGCTGAAGACAAAGGCGTGAAGTTTATGGACAACATGCAGGTCATCAAGATCCTGTCTGACGGCAAGAAGGCCTATGGTCTTCTTTGCCTAGATACTTCCAGCAACGATGACAACAGGTATGTCCTCATCGAGGCTGAGAATGTCGTCTATGCGACAGGCGGTCCTGCCGGCATGTATGGCAACAGCGTATATCCTGCAAGCCAGAACGGCTCTTCAGGTCTGGCATTTGAAGCTGGCGTAAAGGGCAAGAACCTTACGGAATGGCAATTCGGTCTGGCATCCATCAAGCCAAGATGGAATGTATCGGGCACATATATGCAGGTACTTCCAAGATTTGTTTCTACCGATAAGGATGGAAACGATGAAAGAGAATTCCTTTGTGACTTCTTCACCGATAAGGGCGATATGCTGACCAAGGTATTCCTTAAGGGATACCAGTGGCCATTCGATGTAAGAAAGGTAGAATCCGGATCATCCATCATTGATATCCTGGTATATCTTGAGCAGTGCAAGGGCAGAAGAGTCTTCCTTGACTTCACAAAGGATCCATTGAACGGAGACTTCGAGTTCACTGAACTCAGCAAGGAAGCATATGACTATATCGAAAAGGGCAAGGCTCTGGTCAAGACACCTATCGAAAGGCTCAAGATCATGAACCAGCCAGCCATCGACTTCTATAACGACAAGGGTGTCGATATCGAACATGAGATGCTGGAGATATCGTTGTGCGCTCAGCACAACAATGGCGGTCTGGATATCGACTGCTGGTGGAAAACTAATGTGGATAGCCTCTATGCTGTAGGCGAGGTTGCCGCAAGCCATGGCGTATACAGACCAGGCGGCAGTGCTCTGAATGCTGGACAGTGCGGTTCGACAAGAGCTGCCCAATACATCGGCAACGTAGCATGCAAGGATATCCATGACAAGGCAATATATGAAAGCCTTGCACAGGACGCAGTCAAAGAGATGATCGATCTGGCTGAAGCCACAAGAAACGAGAACGGCAATGTTCTGGAGAAGCGCGCTGAATTCATGAATGATATGTCAGAATGTGGCGGTGCCATAAGAAACGCTGACAAGATCAAGGAACAACTTGATAAGGTCGATGATATGCTGAAGAACTTTGCCACGGAAATAACTTATGACAAGCCAGTACAGCTAAGATGGCTATATAGATTAAGAGATACATTGATCTGCCAGAAGTGCTATTTGTCGGCAATGGTCAACTACAATGAGGAATCAGGATTAAGCAGAGGCAGTGCATTATATACTAACCTCAAAGGAATCCATCCTCATGACAAGCTTCCAGAAGCTTTCACTTATCTTATAGATGATGGAAGCAGAAAGGATCTTGTTCAGGAAACAATTCTTGAAGATGGTCAGGTAAGCTTCAATTGGCGTAAGGTAAGACCTATTCCGGAGAATGATGATTTCTTCGAGAATGTCTGGAGAGAATACAGAAGGAATAAGAATATTTACTAATGGATTATTCGAATGCGTTAAACAATCAGCTGATACTGATGTTCCTGATAATTGTTCTGGGCTTCATCCTCAAGAAGAGGGAATTCTATTCAGACCAGTTCATCAAGGAACTTGGCAATCTGCTGTTTGTGGTCATCAATCCTTTGACCATCATCAATTCTTTGTCAATCGGCTATTCTAGCCAGAAGGCCAAGGAACTGGGAATAAGCTTCATCCTGGCGCTTGGATCATATCTTCTTAATGTGGTGATCGGTGAAGCAATCTTCAGAAACGAGAAGCATTATATCGAGAAGTTCGGTCTGGTGATAAACAACTGCGGATTCTTCGGCTTGCCGATTGTCATCACGCTGTTTGGCTCAGGTGCGGTATTCTATGCCGTATCCTATATTGCCATCAACACGGTAGCGCAATGGACCTATGGCAGCTACATAATGTCCAAGGACAAGAGCACCATCTCATTGAAGGCCATTGTCACCAATACCAGCGTCATCGCTTCTGTGCTGGGCATGCTGCTGTTCTTTGTGGGATTCAGGATGCCAGGCTTTGTATCCAACACCATATCTTCGCTCACCAATATGATGGGTCCGATATGTGCATTGATTGTAGGATCAAATCTTGCTGGGACCAAGCTTAAGCAGCTCAAGGATGATCTATTGGATATCGTGACCATCGTTTGCAGACTGTTGGTTGTGCCATTCATCACAGCCTTCCTGTTCAAGTTCATCAACAACGACTACTTCATATTGAAGTTCACGGTATTGATCATGGCAAGCGCTCCATCAGGAACAAGCACAACTGTCTTTGCGAGAATGTTCGACAAGGACTATGAAAAGGCTGCAAGGCTCGTATGTGCGTGCACGATGCTGTGCATGCTGACGATGCCGCTCATTACAGGCTTCGCAATGAAGATCTGGTAATCGCAAATAACAAAGGGATCAGTCTTATGACTGGTCCCTTTCTTTCACTCAAACAAAAGGAGCCTTGATGGCTCCTTGTTTAATTATCTCTGTACTCTTCCTGATGCGTCTCCGCCTGCAAGAGTCAATACCTCAGCTTCGCTTACCATGTTGAAGTCTGTAGGAATAGTATGCTTGAGAGCACTAGCTGCTACAGCGAATTCCAGTGCATCGCCCTGATTGTCCATTGTAAGCAGACCATGGATCAAGCCACCAGAGAATGAATCTCCGCCGCCTACTCTATCGATGATTGGCAGGATATCATAGCGCTTAGATTCATAGAACTCCTTGCCATTGTATATAAGAGCCTTCCAGCCATTATGAGATGCGCTGAAGCTTTCTCTTAAAGTAGATACGACATATTTGAATTTGAATTCCTTAGCCATCTGCTTGAAGATTTCCTTGTATCCTTCAGCATCGGTCTTGCCCTGGGTAACATCAGCTTTTGGCTTGAATCCGAGACACAGCTCAGCATCTTCTTCGTTGCCGATGCAGACATCGACATACTTCATCAATGGTCTCATGACGCTGATGGCCTTTTTGCTTGTCCATAGCTTCTTGCGGAAGTTCAGGTCGCAGGAAATGGTTGCGCCAGCTTTTTTGGCAGCCTTGCAGGCAAGTTCGACAAGCACTGCAGCCTTATCAGAGATGGCTGGAGTAATGCCCGACCAGTGGAACCACTTGCAGCCTTCGAAGATTTCCTTGAAGTTGAAGTCCTTAGGATCAGCGAGCGAGATTGCAGAGTAGGCTCTATCGTAGATGACCTTGGATGCTCTTACGCTTGCGCCGCTTTCCAGATAGTATATTCCGACTCTATCTCCGCCTCTGGCGATATAGTCTTCCTTTACGCCGTATCTACGCAAAGCATTTACAGCTGACTGTCCTATTTCGTGCTTAGGAAGCTTGGTTACGAAATATGCTTCGTGTCCATAGTTGGCAAGAGAGACTGCCACATTGGCTTCTCCTCCGCCATAGCAGACATCAAATTCGTCTGCCTGTACAAAACGTGAGTTTCCTGGAGTGGATAATCTGAGCATTATCTCTCCCATTGTTACAACTTTTGCCATAGTATAATTTCCCCCTATTTCTTTACTATATGCAAGGCGAAACCGCCTACTTCATTCTTGAAATATATGAGCGTCAGATTTCCGCTCTTGTCGTATGCTGCACTTGATTCATCGAATTCATATCCGAGAGCCTCATAGTATCTTCTGGCTCTGTCGCAGTTGTTTACAGCGATGCCGATGTGGCCGAATCTGCCTTTCTTGAAGTTTTCACCCATGATCTCGACACGTTCAGAACCGAACCAGCCCTTAGATGTCTCTCTGACCTTTCCGCCGAAGATCTTTGCGAATTCGTTGGCGGTATCGTTTCCGTTTCCGTTTTCTTCATTGACGCCTACATGAGTTATGCTTAAGCCAAGCATAGCGTTTACAGCGCCTCTGGTGAGTTCTTCGATCTTGCCGAAGTCCTTCTCAGCCATGGCCTTCTTGTCTATCATCCAGGTTCCGCCGCAGGCTAGGATGCAGGATTCGTTCAGATAATCGTTGACGTTGTTTTCTTTGATGCCGCCTGTAGGCATGAACTTCATGTTTCTGTATGGTGCCGATAGAGCCTTGATCATCTTGATTCCGCCCAGATTTTCGGCTGGGAAGAATTTGACTACGTCAAGCCCTAATGACATAGCCTCTTCGATGTTGCTGGCATTGGCTGTGCCTGGAATGCAAGGAATGTTCTTTTCCTGGCAGTATCTTACGATCTCAGGATTGAGTCCTGGAGCGACGATGAATTCAGCGCCAGCTTCAATGGCTGAATCGACCTGTTCCTTGGTGAGGACTGTTCCGGCGCCTATCAGCATCTGCGGACAAGCCTTCTTCATCTCTATCATTGCATCATGGGCAGCGCTGGTCCTGAAGGTTACTTCAGCGACAGGAAGTCCGCCATTGCATAATGCTTTGGCTAGTGGAACGGCATCATTTACATCATCTAGAGCGATGACAGGAACGATACCGATGTCGTGTATCTTTTTTGCAATATCATTCATTGTTTTCTTCTCCCCATCTATCACAATGATAGCATTGATTTGTGTCTAATTCTTGAAAAAAACCGCATGGTTTATGAACCATGCGGCCATATGATCTACTGTTTGCGCTTGTCTCTTTTCTCAAGCTGTTCGATCGTCAATCCGGTATTATAGAAATCTTTGACCGAACATCCTGCACGTCCGCCTCCGCTGCTTGCACAGGCACATGCGCATGAGGATGCACAGGCACAGGATGAAGCGCAGGCGCATGATGATGCACACGATGATGAGACGCATGATGAACGTGGTCGGCTTGGACGAGAGCTTCTTGGCACTCTCACGATACGGCGATGATTGCTGACATGTACGTTTACGTAGATGTTAGGCGAGTCGGTAACATAGAGTCCAGCAGTGTTGAACTTGCTATATTTAGGATTGCTTTCCTCGATGACCTCTTCGCTCTTGATGAAGCTTGTTCCGCAATACTTGCAGTAGGTATCGTTCTCGCCTCTAGCTGCTCCACAGTTAGGACATTCAGGATAATATTCGATGAGTGTCCTTTTGACCTTCTTCTCGACCTTGGTCGTAAAGCCTGAGGTCAGAAGCACAATGATTATGATGAGTGGCGCAAATACGACACCTAGCGCAAGCAGCATGACAGGCAGGCATAGAATGACTCCAAGAATGGTGTACAAGGTATCATGGGAATCATCATCGCCATCCGTATCTGTGCCATATCCTCTGGTGGTATCGAAATTGTAGGCATATTCTGGATAGAAGATATTTACGGTATATCTATCTCCAGCTTTCAGTGAAGTCTGCCAGGTGATGTATCCATCGTTGTCGATGGCAGCAGGCGAATAGCTGTCGATGTTTTCGTTGTTCCAATAGATGACCAGGTTATCGACATTGGCATAGTCGAACCAGGCAGGAGTGAACTGATACATGGCGTATTGATTCTCTTCCGTAAAGCCATACATATAGTCTTGGACAATCATGAATTCGAATACGGCCGTTTCGCCTTCATAATATCCGTTTCCGACAAAGTCCATATGCATGCAGCCGTTGTTGTCGTTGTAGTACATGTCATCGATATTGTCGGTCAATGGCCTATAGTCGAGATAGTTATTGTTCGGAATGCCAATCTCTGCCCAGATAAGTGGACCTTCCTCATCATCAAGCACCAGCCACTCGATATGGTACTTCATATTGAGGGTTCCATCTTCATTGACATCAACCCAGATCTCATAGTCGGTGATCTCATCAATGAAATCATCGGCATGTATTGTCGTCGATCTTGAACCTATCGATAGAACCAGAATCAGGATCGCAAATATCTTGAATAGTTTCTTCATCTAGATGCCTCCTCTGCCTTTTCTGAGTGGGCAGCTTCCAAGCATCAGGCTTGAGTAGTCTCTGCGCTTCTTGCAGAAAGGGTGTTCCCAGATAGACTCCCATTCATCATTCAGCATATTGCCAAGAACATCGCTGCTTAGCCAGCTTTGGCATGGAACAACGTTTCCGCTAGGGGTGATTGCCATATTGCTTAGGCAGGCACCGCAGTTTGGCTTAGGGATGCCAAGATCTTCGAAGAAGCTTTCCTCAAGCCAGCCAGGCGATGTGAAGTTGATCTCCATATCATTGCTGAAGGCGTAGTCGCAGGCATCGATCAGGATCTGCTTCAGTTCCTTTACGGATAATTGCAGGCTCTTTGACTTTTCGCCTACGGCATTGCCGGTAGTGATCAGTCCTGAACATGTGACATATGTGACTCCCAGTTCATGAAGGAATTTGAGGGTAGATACATAGTCTTTGTTTAAGGTGCAAAGCGGTGTGTTGATGCTAGGATTGAGTCCAGCTTCAACAGCATTCTTTATGCCATCAACAGTGCTGTCATACTGCGCTGTTCCGACAAGCTCATTATGGATATCCTTGTCATGGCTATAGAAGGTTATCTGTAGGCCATCCAACTCAGCCTGTCTTAATCCTTCACAATAATCCTTGGTCAGTTTAATGCCGTTGGTGTTTAATCTTGTGACAAACCATCTTCCATATTTGATGAGCTCAAACAGATCATCACGCATGGTTGGTTCGCCGCCTGTGAAGGTAACCTGTGGAATGCCAACCTTACGGCATTTATCCAATATTGTCTTCCATTCCTCGGTACTTAGCTCTTTCTCTTCAGCAAGCTTCTGTCCGGCAGCGTAGCAATGAATACATTTCTGGTTACAATGCCACTTGCCGTTCTTGGTCATGGCAGAAACCATGATATCCATTCTATGAGGAGCCTTCATGTGGTCGGCATATTCTCCGACACTTACCCATTGGATCTTCTCATCTGGAACTTCACCGACTGATAGCTGCTTGAAGGTGTGCGCTACTCTTCTGATGTTTTTCCTGAATACTGCTTTCGGCAGCAAAGGAATGACCTTCTTTGAACTCTGGTACGATCTTTCAAATATGCCTTCAAGATCGCTGTCGCTGATGGTTTTGCCATCGAATTCATTAACTTCCTTGATGAATTCTGCCAGCATGACAGTCCAGTACTTGTTCAAAGGAAGGATGTCTCTGCCGTTGACGATAACCAGGCTTGATTCTGGCTTATCTTCAAGCTTTGCAGGCAGAAGATGAATCCTTATGGAACCAGGTCCATCGGGATTGAAGGTCGTCTGCAGCACTTCGGTAAAGTTTTCCTTATAGTATTGATTAATCTTTTTATCGAACATAGCTTTAATTCTCCCGTTTTTATTATACCTAATAAGGCAGTTCATTAAGTAGACCACTGACATAGCATTTAAATTGGAACCGTAGACCATAATTCGCAAGAGTGCAAAATTCATCAAAAATGGAATGAAAATGCGTGAAAATACCACGTGTTAATGTGACAAAACTTGTGAATTAATGAACTTATAATGAACAGAAAATGGTGTTGTTGACAAACTTTTCTTTTGTTTAGATAATTAAGACAACATAAGACGACTTATACTAATGCACACAGTATAGGCTGTTTTAACACCAATTGAATAAAGGAGGGGGTTTTAACTCATGGAAGGTGTAAACATTAGTGTTGTTCAAGCAGCACTTATTGCCATTTACTATTTCCTTTCCAACAGTGCATGGACTACTTGTAGCTGTAGTTACTATGCTTTTGGTAAGCCTTTGGTAGGTGGATGGGTTGTTGGCTTGATTTTGGGCCATCCTTTAGAAGGACTGGCTATCGGTGCGCAGATTCAGTTGATCTATATTGCTAATATTTCAGCTGGTGGAGCTGCGAGTGCCGATCCAAGTATGGCTGGTATTCTAGGCACTGCATTAGCTTTAGGATCTGGAGCAACTGCAGAAGAAGCAATTCTGTTTGCTGTACCATTAGGACTTGTGGGCAATTTAAGGGGAATGTTCCACATGCTCATCAACTCGCCTATTACTCATATTTCTGAAAAGAATATTGAATCAGGTAATTACCGCAAACTTTTCGCCAGCAACGTATTGCTGCCATCTTTGCTGTATTTCTTGACAGCTTTCACAATGGTCTTTGTAGGATGCCTGTATGGACCTGAAGTAGTAAGTGCTGTGCTGGCTAACTTGCCACAGTGGGCTATCAACGGATTGAACGCTGTTGGAGGAGTTTTACCAGCAGTAGGCATTACAGTAAGCTTGAACATGATTGGCAAAGCCGATACAATACCATACTTCTTGATTGGCTTCCTGCTAGTCAAATACCTTGGTCTCTCAACATTTGTAATTGCTATCTTGGGTGCAATCTTTGCATACATCGTAGTTCGCGGAGAGATGAAGTATAACGGAGGTAACGTATAATGGAAAAGAAGCTAAGCAAAAAAGCGTTATTTAGAACATTTATTGATTTCTATTTCTTTGCACAGTCTTGCTATAACTATGAAAAGCTTCAGTCTATTTCGTTCGCTCAGTGTATGTATCACACATTGAAAGATCTGTATGATACTCCAGAAGAAATCGGAAGAGAAATGCAGAAGCATACCAGCTTCTTCAATACAGAAACTGATATCGGTTTGGTTATTCACGGTATCGTCTGCGCTATGGAAGAGGAAAGAGCAAACACCGGTGGTGTTGACAGCGAAATAACTCCTGAATCTATCGTTGCAGTTAAGACTGGTTTGATGGGACCGTTTGCTGGTATAGGCGACAGCTTGTTCCAGGGTGTCCTGTCTCCATTGTTCCTTTCTATTTGTGTTGGATTAGGCCTTGAAGGCAATACGTTTGCTCCTATTCTGTTTGTTTTGCTGACATGTGGTACATTCATCACCATTGCTTGGCTGTCATTCAGCTATGGCTATAAGATGGGCACTGATGTAGTAGACAAGATGATTGGTTCCAACACAATGCAGTACATTATGCTTGGTGCCGGAATTGTCGGTTGTATGGCAATGGGAGCTCTTGTAGCTAGCAATGTCAATGTATATACATCATTGAAGATGGCAATGGGCAACGATAACTTCATCTTTATACAGTCAGCTTTCTTCGATTCAGTGTTGAAGGGATTGCTTCCACTGACAATAACCGGAATTTGCTGGTATCTGATGGCAAAGAAGCAGTGGTCATCAATGAAGCTTGTCCTTGTATTAGCGCTTATCGCATTTGTTTTGGGCGCATTTGGAATCATTAGCAATGTAAGCCCAGTATAGAAAAGAGAAGGTATTATTATATGAAAGCAGCTTTGATTAGTGATGTTGGAAAAATCGATGTAGTTGAAATGGAAGCACCAAAACCAAATAACGGCGAGCTTTTGATCAGGGTCAAGGCGTGTGCACTTTGCACCCATGAACAAAGAGTATTCAACGGCGTAACTCATCCGAACCTGCCTTATCTAGCTGGACATGAAATATCGGGTGTAGTTGAAGGGCTTGGAGACAACGTAGTAGGAAAATGGGAAATAGGCGACAGGGTGGTGGTTAGAACTCTTAACAGCTGTATGGTTTGCGATAACTGTCGCAGTGGTAACAATAACATGTGCTTGAATGCAGATAGCGCAATCGATCCTCGGACTGCTGGATTGGCCCAGTATATATGCCTTCCTGAATTTCAAGTATTCAGGATACCAGATTACGTTCCATTCTCTCAGGGAGCCTTAACAGAACCATTGGCTTGCTGCGTGCATAGTGTATCTCAATGTGACATTAACTTCGGTGACGATGTCGTCGTTGTTGGTGCCGGTATCATGGGATGTTTTCACACACAACTATGCAAGCTAAAAGGCGCAAGAGTAATAGTTGTTGAGCCTAATGCCGAAAGAAGAGAAATGGCAAAAAGCGTAGGTGCAGATGTGACTATTGACCCAACAAATTCTGATCAGGCTGAAGAAGTCAGAAAACTGACCGACGGATTGGGTGCAGATTTTGTGTTCAATACCGTTGCTTTTCCAGAAAGTATTCCGAACGCAGTACAACTTCTGAAGGCTGGAGGCAGCTTAATGCTGTTCTCGGGCGTTTATCCAAACACTCCTGTAGAATTTGCTTTTGGACAGATACACAACAAGGAGTTTAAGGTTCTTGGATCATTTAGTTCTGAAAGTGTAGACTTTACAAGAGCGGTTAAGTTGCAGAAGAACAAGCAGATAGAGATAGAGAAGTTTATCTACAAAGTGTTCCCATTAGCCGAAGCACAAAAGGCGTTCGAATCAACTAGAGGAGCATACAGAGTTGTAATCGATATGGAATAAAGTTTTCATTAGGGAAGAGGCGTTGCCTCTTCCCTAAAAGTAAATAGGAGATTTGTTATGTTAGTAACGATGAAAGAAATTCTTGACCATGCAAACAAGAATAATTACGGAGTAGCGGCTCCAAACGTAAATACCGAAGTGGATGCTAGAGCAGTCTTTGAAGCTGCAGAGGAATTGAACGCCCCTATAATAATTGATGTTGCAACCGATGCAAACCCAGACGTTGAGTTCCTGTGCCATATGCTTGCAGACATGGCAAATAACTGTGGAGTTCCTGTAGCTATTAATATGGATCATACAAGAACAAAAGAACAGGCAATACAAGGAATAAGATATGGATTCACTTCAATTATGGTTGACCGTTCAGCCTTGGATTATGAAGATAATGTAAAAGAAGTTAAGGAACTGACGGAAATCGCCCATTCTTGCGGATTGTCTGTCGAAGCTGAGTTAGGAATGGTCGGACAAGCAGATAATTACGCTAACGAAAGAAACGTAGCATTAACAGATCCAGAAAAAGCGAAAGACTTCATTGAAAAGACTGGAGTAGATTGTTTGGCCGTTGCTGTTGGAAATGCACATGGAGCATATAAGGGACATGAGCCGTATCTAGATTTTGAAAGGCTTCAGCAGGTTAAGAATGCTACCGAGATGCCACTAGTCCTTCATGGAGGAAGCGGAACAGGAGATGCGCAGTTGCAGAAGGCATGCACCATGGGTATCAATAAGGTAAACATAAGCAATGATTTGCTCAAAGCTATAGTTGAAGAGATTTCAAAGAATGATTTCTCTGGAAACAGTGCTTACAAATTCTGGGATGTAGTCAAAACCGGCTATAAGCAGAGATTGATGGAACTGATGGTTTTGTTCGGAAGCAAGGACAAAGCATGGACATGTAGCCAGAAAGAGTGCAGCAAAATACGATACAACGAGTTCATATTCAATAAATAAGAGTTTGGCGAATACAATGATATAATTTTGGTATGAAAAAGGACATCAATAATAACGAACCATTGTATGAGCAGATTAAACAGGATATCAGAACCAAGATAAACACAAAAGTATTTGCACCAAATGGGAAGATTCCTACAGAAGCTCAATTGATGAGTTATTATGATGCCAGTCGTGTTACCGTTAGAAGATCTCTTCAGGATTTGGTAGAAGAGGGCTTGCTTGTAAAGCGGCATGGCATTGGTGTATTTGTGCTTCCAAAGAAGATTGAAAGAAGAGTTTTAGACATCGTCAGCTTCGCGAAGGACACAAAGAGCCAAGGCATATCGGTCACAACAAAAATCATCTCAAAAAGAATCATTAAAGCCAAGAAAATTGATGTCGAAAAGCTTGAAGTTAATATGGATGAGGATGTTATCCTTATCGAAAGACTTCGCTATATCGATGAAGAACCAGTCATGCTGGAGAGATGCTATTTCAAGAAAGAATATTCTTGGCTGCTTAAGTGTTCTGATTCTCAGCTGTCTCACTTAAATGAATTGCTTGAGAAGAGAGCAAAGGTAAAGGAAGAGCTTATCGATTATCGCATAGAGATATCTGGTGCCTTGGAGCTTGAAGCAAGTATGCTCAAATGCAGAGTGAATGAGCCGATTTATTATATTGACTTATGCACATATGATTCTAGCAATAATCCATTAAGCCGATCTGAGCAGTTGCTGGTTGGCAATAGATTCACCATCAACATGACACTACCTTTCAAAAATGAGAGAAATTCTAAATAATAAACCAATTTTTGCCGCCTTAATTATCCTTGTGATTTCAAGTTTCACAAGAATGTACATAATAAGAAGTTATAAAAACACAGTCGGGATGCTTTGTGAAAAGAGGATCACGGCTAGAGAAGCTCTAAGTAGACTAGTAGAGTTTTTTGAATTGAATAAAATCGCAATAAAAGAAAATGATAAATCTGTAGAGAACGTAAAGTTTAGCACACAGGGAAACTGCATTGCGCAATCCAAAACAACAGGTAGCAGTTGCTCCTATTGGGCCTTGGCTATTACATGCAAGGAACTTATCCGTGCGCTTCAATACAACAGAAAGCAGGGTTTGTACATTCTCAGAGACATTGCATACAAGATTATTCTTGCATATACATATGCATCTGTTTTTCTTCTTGTTGCCTATTTGTTCATAAAGAAAAGCATTTTATTGAAAATTGGAGTGCTTGGCTTCGTATCGCTGTTTGCTTTCGATGTAATAATGTTAATCTTTGATACGGTATGTGCTTATAGGATCAATGAGGGACTGGTAAAGAAGGGGATAATTAACATCGGAGAAACAAGAAAGATACAAAGCATAATATTCATTCAAAACATCGTTCCAATAAGCGTTGTTTTCGATTCATGTGGAAATATAGTGAAAAGGACTATTTCACTGATTGTGAAAAATAAGGAGAATAAATGATTAGTTTAATCAGAATTGATGACCGTCTGATCCATGGACAGGTTTGTACTCAATGGTTGCATTATTCAAGAGCAAAAAAGATTTTGATTATCGATGACGCAACCGCAAAAGATATGTTCATGTCAAAAATGCTGACAAAGATGGCTCCATTAGGAACAACCGTCGAAGTTCTGACATGCGAAGACAGCATTTCTAGATTGAAGGATTTGTTGGAGACATTCAACGATAACATAATGATCTTAACCAAAGGACCAAGTCCTATTCTTAACATGATTGAAAATGAAATTCACGTTGAGAACGTAATAGTAGGAGGAATGGGCAAGAACGGAGAAAGATCTACATTGTATAAGAATATCAGTGCAAGCCAGGCAGAGAGAGATTGCTTCAAGAAGATCATAGACAAAGGTGTAAAAGTATATCTGCAAGTGCTTCCATCAGACAAACAGGTAGATATAGACAGCTATCTATAGGAAATCTATGTCGTTTGCTGATTTGTAGATCGTCACAGCATAGAAAGAAGAAAATGGCCGAAACAGAGATGTCGGCCATTTTTGTTTGTCCTAAAGACAATAAAACCACTTGTTGTACAAGTGGGAATAAGCTTACTTCA
>CALFPO010000042.1 GCA_937919165.1 uncultured Bacillota bacterium
ATCTCCATTTGGATGATGCCAAGGATACTGGACTTCCGCGTGGACGCCAGATGTCATTCGATCTACTGCTTCAGCTACCTCGCCATAGTGCTCACCATCAATATGGTCATACCAGGCGTGATAGGTCTCTTCAGGCGAAACCTGATGTTCAAGTCCAATAAGCTTGAGCATCGTATCATCAACATACATTCTTGGCTCGCTTCCTTCATCAAGCTCAAAAGCCCACAAGCCTATATTGGCTTTCTCAAATATATCCGCAGATAAGGCTATCGCTCCTAGTTTCTCCACAGCATTTCCTCCTCAATGAACATCAATATTATTTGAGAACAAAACTTTTCATTTTTCTCATAAAATGAAAACACGAAAAAATTATCAAATTCCTACTTCATTATCATTATATTCTATTATCTCTATCTTACAAACCGATACACGGTTCATTCATCCAACAATTCTCCATGAATACAGACTCTTCCCTCATCTGGACACTTGGCATCGAATTTCTTATCGCGAAGCTCTCCATAATCGAGCTTGGCGCCATTCTCCAGTGCAAAGACATAAGGATATATGCAATTCCATAGCTCATGGCACAATGGCGGACAGAGATCTTCAACAATGAATTCCTGTCCTGGATGGAAATATCCACATCGACAGTCACAATCCGTAATGGTCAGCTTAACTTTTGACATATTCGCTTATTCACTTGACCTTATATCTAGTTCATAAGCTCAAACAGGCCATGAATCATCTCGGATAATTCCTTTATGGTCATATTCTGCTTATTATCTATTATTTTCGCAGCCAGAAATCCCATAAGCTCATCATCCGGCTCTTTAGGGTCATAACCCAAGAACGCTTCTTCATTGCTCCACTTCTGGCGGGCTGTATCCTGAAGCTCATCGAATGCATCGTTGATGAATGAAGAATTCTCGCTGCACTTCACAAAAGCATCAAGAAGCTCAGGAAGCTTGTTCAGATCTCCATCATACACGTCAGCCAAAGGCAGCAGGTTGGACAGCTCTTCAGAAATGGAGATGCTCTTGCCGTTACCATTGACTCTTGTTAGCAGTTTCAAAGGCGTTTGACCGATAGATCCTTCCATTCGCGTAAGCTTGTTTTGCTCAAGCATCTTTTTGCCATCGATGTCTAGACCGACATACCCAGCCAGCTCTTCTATATCAGCTGGATCGATGTAGTCTTCAGGAAGCACGTCCAAGGCCATAGTGGCAACTGAACAGATCGGAGACAAAGCCAAAGTGAAAACGACTATGCCAACAGCAATCCCAAGCAAGGCGCCTAAGCCTTTCTTGTCCTTTGGAAGCTTGCGGTTAATGATTGAAGATGGAATGGCCATGATGATGCATAGCAGCAGGAATACCAGCGGATAGGCTGCAACAGACCAGATTGCCTTAGGCAATCCTTTTGTGGCCAAGGACAATGACGGTCCCATGCTGCCGGCAGTCTGAAGTATCGAACCTTCCGCGTAGTTGAAGATAGGTTCGATCTTCGCCACATATCCTGCAACTAGCGGCGCAACAAAGAATGCGATGACAGCCGCCAGCAAGACAAATGCCAGACGGACAAGCGAACGCTTGAATCCCCTGACTGCGCAATTGATGATCGCAAACAGCACGATGATTCCTAAAGGTATCAATAGAATATAGTCCATATCTTCTCTCCTAATCTACTATATAGCATTGCTTTTTGTTCTACACATTTTCTAAATTGTAAATTCGATAGTGTACCTGGTCAATTATCTGGATAGCTCCGTCATGGTTTCAAACAGCTCATTGACATCTATAGGCTTTGCCACATGGGCATTCATGCCTATCGATAACGACTTCTGAACATCTTCTTCAAAAGCATTGGCCGATAAGGCAATGATCAGCGTTTTATCTCCGCCAGGAAGTGCACGAATTGCCTTTGTCGCCTCATATCCGTCCATAACCGGCATCTGAATATCCATCAGAATGAAGTCATAGTAATCTGTACCTTTCTCTTCAACAGCCTTCAGTGCAAACTCGCCGTCTTCAGCAGTATCCACCTCAAGTCCTGCTTCTTCAAGAATTTCGGTCGCAATCTCACGATTCATTTCATTGTCTTCAGCAAGAAGAACCTTTCTGCCATCGAAACTGAACTTATTTTCGTTCATATCAAGAGGCTTGTTTTCATTCTCATATGCTCTGGTGGTCTCTTCATCCATTACACGTACAGGAAGCTCAACAGTAAAGGTCGAGCCTTCATTCTGCTTTGATTTCACGCTTATGATGCCGCCCGCAAGATCTACGATTCTTTTGACGATGGATAAGCCAAGACCGGCACCCTGCTGCTTCGAGACAGTCGATGTCTTTTCTCTTGAGAATGCCTCAAACAGGTGCTGCTGAAACTCTTCGCTCATGCCTATGCCGTTATCCTCAACCTCAAAACGGAAGACGGTCTTTTCATCGACCACAGGACTGATCTGATCTACTCTTAAACGTATGTTTCCGCCTCTTGGAGTGTATTTTATCGCATTGGATGTCAGGTTTATCAGAACCTCATTGATATGAAGCTCATCAATGTATACATATGGATTGGCGATATTTCCTATTTCGGTCCTGAAAACGACGCTCTTTGGTATCGCCAAGGAATTGCTCATCTGATCTACGCTTTCAATCAGCTTTCTGATATCTGATGGCTCATCAGAAATCTCCAGTCTATCGGATTCGATGCGGCTCATCTCGAGAATGTCATTTATGAGATTCAGAAGATGCCCTCCAGCGAGCTTGATCTTCTCCAGACTGTCATCTACCCTTGATGGATCATCACGGTGCTTGATGGCAATATCAGTATAGCCAAGAATGGCGTTCATTGGCGTACGGATATCATGAGACATATTGAACAGGAAGGCTGTCTTTGCGCGGTTTGCGGACTCCGCCTCATATCTGGCATTTTCCAGTTCCTGACGATCTTTCATTTCTTTGCGGACTAGGTCATCCACGTTCTTCATGCCGGCAACGACTGTCGTCATATTTCCGGTCTCATCCTTGAGAGGAACAAAGCACATCTGATAGTAGACATAGTCTTCAGAACCTTTCATAATGCGGAAATTGACGATCTGGTTTCTGTTTTCATAGCTGGCTTGCAGAATCTTGTCTCTTCTTGTTTCTGCATAGAACCGTTCTCTGTCATCCGGATGAATGAAACGAAGCATCATATCAAGCTTTTTGCTGTAGTGCTCTTCATTTGCGGTCTCTTCATCGATCAGTCTAGCCAAACGGTTGGTCAGACGCCCATGGATCGTCACTCTATCGTCGAGCTTATCTTCATTCACTTCAACGATGGCAATGCTGTCGTATTCCGTCGCAAGAGCATGCATGTATGCATCCTCACGAGCTTTCTGTTCCATTATTGCGGAGATGTTCTTCACGTTCGTATAGGCAATCACATCTCCATCCTGG
>CALFPO010000043.1 GCA_937919165.1 uncultured Bacillota bacterium
TAGCCGTGTGCATCCGGGCAATTTCTATGCACTTCCACAGTCACCACAGCTCTTCAAGCAGCTGCTTATGTGTGCCGGATATGACAGATATTTCCAGATTGCAAAGTGCTTCCGTGATGAGGACCTTCGTGCTGACCGTCAGCCAGAGTTCACACAGATCGACTGCGAGATGTCGTTCGTGGAGCAGGAGGACGTTCTCGATACTTTCGAAGGAATGATGAGGGCTATGTTCAAAAACGCCCTTGGCGTAGATATCCCCGATCCCCTGCCACGTATGAGCTGGTACGACGCGATGGACAATTACGGCCCCGACAAGCCCGATATCCGTTACGGAATGAAAATCAACGAGATTACGGACCTGGTCAAAGGCAAGGGTTTCAGCGTGTTCGACGGTTCCGAATATATCGGAGCCATCGCAGTGGAGGGTTGTGCCGAATATACCCGCAAGCAGCTTGATGAACTGACAAAGAAACCGATCTATTCCATTCGTCCTGAAAAACTGAAGGAATACTGTGAAGAGTATTTCGACAAGAAATGCTCGAAATCTAAGGAAATGATAGCTGAGGCCAAGACGATAATTCCTGGCGGTGTCCAGCATAATCTGGCATTCAACTACCCATTCCCAATCGTAATAACGAAAGCTGAGGGCGCTAAGCTCTATGATATCGACGGTAATGAATACTATGACCTTCTGCAGGCTGGCGGACCTACCATCATCGGCAGCAACGATCCAGTAGTCAAGGAAGCCGTCATCGATCTGCTCAATACCTGTGGGCCATCTACCGGTCTGTTCCATGAATATGAATACAAGCTGGCCAAGAAGATCAGCGAGTGTGTACCTAGCGTCGACAAGTTCAGAATGCTGGGATCAGGAACTGAAGCCTGCATGTGCGCGCTTCGTATCGCTAGACTTAAGACCGGCAAGAAGAACGTGCTCAAGATGGGCGGTGCCTACCACGGCTGGTCTGACCAGTTGGCATATGGCATGCGTATCCCTGGAACCAAGGGCACTCAAGCCAAGGGCATCCCTAATTATGTCTTCCAGCATACCGACGAATTCTTCCCTAACGATCTGGAAGATCTTGAAAGAAAACTGAAGCTCAATGAAATGAAAGGCGGCACAGCTGCTGTCTATATCGAACCGATCGGACCAGAAAGCGGAACCCGTCCTGTATCAAGAGAGTTTGTGCAGGGCTGCGAATTCCTGGCCCACAAATATGGCGCATTGCTGATATGCGATGAAGTCGTATCAGGCTTCAGAATCGGCCTGTCAGGTGCTCAAGGCTACTTCGGCATCAACCCTGATCTGACCGTCTTCGGCAAGATCATCGCCGGCGGATATCCTGGAGCTGGCGGTGTCGGTGGACATGACGACTGCATGGCTCACCTAGGCGCTGGACTTGATGCTTCAGGCAAGAAGATCGCCAAGGCTCTCTGCGGCGGCACCATGGCAGCTACCCCTATCTCATGCGTAGCTGGCTATACCGCTATCTGCGAAATCGAGAAGCGCAATGCCTGTGAAGTTGCCGGAAGAATGGGCGACCGTCTGACCAAGGGCATTCAGCAGCTCATCACCAAATACGATCTGCCATTTGTGGCCTTCAATACCGGATCGATCTGTCACCTGGATTCTGTCGGAACCATGCATTTCTTCATTGACTGGAAGAAGCCATGGACCATCCCTAATGTCCTGAAGCAGACCGACAGACGTAGAGTCGAGATGGAACACATCGGTGCAGCCTACATGGCTGAAGGCATCATCACGCTGGCTGGCTCACGTCTATATACAAGTGCAGCATACAACGAAGAGATGATCGATGACGTAATCTCACGTTTCGAAAGAGTCTTCGCAAACTGCGGAAAGATCGAGAAATAGCATGGAACTCAAGCAAGAGATCATCGATGCGGGACTATACCTGCAGGACAAGGAACTCATCGCCAGAACCTGGGGCAACATCAGCGCCAGAATAGACAACGATGCATTCTACATCACTCCTTCAGGCAAAGCCTATACCGACATCAAAGATGAAGATATACCAAGCGTAAAGATCAAGGACTGCTCATACGACAAGAACGGTCCAAAGCCTAGCAGCGAAAAGGGCGTCCATGCGGCCGCCTATAGATTAAGAGACAACTGCAGGTATGTAGTCCATACCCATCAGTTCTACGCTTCAGCCATCTGTGCTGAAGGCTTCTCGGTAAAGCTTAGCGATGGCACCTTCGTGCCATGTGCCGAATATGCCTTGCCAGGAACCAAGAAGCTTGTGGAAAGCGTAGCCAAAGAAATCAAGAACAATCCAAACTGCGATATCTTCCTGATGGCCAGACACGGCGTCATCATCCTGGGCGAAACCATGGAAGAGGCCATGAACAAAGCCAACTACCTGGAAGAAGAATGCAAGAAGATCTTTGAGCATCGCGTAAAGGAATTCACCATTCCAGAAAAGCTAGTGCCATATCTTGACGACTTTGCCCAGATGTATGAGAAAGACGGCAATGTCGATGACAAGGAAGCACTGAAGATGGTTACCGAAAAGAACGCTGCAGCCATGGCCTATGCCCGTGATGGAAAGCCTATGGGCAAATTCGATGCTATGCTCCAGCATTTCATCTACAAGACAAAATACTCAAAGCTGAGGAACAAGAAATGAAATATGTATTGGCGTATGACATCGGCACGACCGGACTTAAGACCTGCATCTTCGAGATCGGCGAGACGATAAGGCTTATCTCTTCCGACAACAATTCCTACAATCTCTATATCCTGGACAACGGCGGAGCCGAACAGGATGCAGATGAATGGTGGAGCAACATGTGCGATTCCACCAGAGAATGTCTAAAGAAAGCAGGACGCAAGGTCAAGGCTGAAGACATCGCCGGCATATCCTTCTGTTCGCAGATGCAAGGACTGGTGCTTGTCGATAAAGAAGGCAATGCCCTAAGACGTCCTATGTCCTATATGGACCAAAGAGCGACAGCCGAAATCAAGGAAGGCATAGCCAACGGCATGCAGATTGCCGGAGCAAATATCTTCAAGCTCATTCCAAGCTTGAGAATCACCGGAGCCGTATCTTCTTCGGTAAAGGACCCAATGTGGAAATACAAATGGGTCGAGAAGAACGAACCGGAAGTGTTCAGCAAGATATACAAGTGGCTGGATGTCAAGGACTATCTGATCTGCCGCTGCACTGGCGAATTCACCATGACGGCCGACAGTGCCTTTGGAACATTGCTCTATGACACCCGTCCAGGCAAAGAAGGATGGTCGAAGAAATTGTGTGATCTCTTCGGCATCAATATGGAACATCTGCCAAAGATTATCAGATCGACCGATATGGTCGGCGGACTGACCAAAAAGGCTGCCAAAGAGCTGGGCCTCAAGGAAGGCACACCAGTCTTCGGTGGCGGTGGCGATGCTTCGTTGATCGGCGTAGGTGCAGGATGCACCAATCTTGGCGATACCCACATCTATGATGGAACATCAGGCTGGGTAATCACCGTAACTGACAAGCAGATGGTCGATGTCACGGCTATGATTGCCGCCATCACCGGGGCTCAAGAGAAGCGCTTCAACTACTTCGCCGAAATGGAAACAGCCGGCAAGTGTCTCGAATGGGTAAAGGACCATCTGGCCCTTGATGAAATCGGCATCTACCTCAAGAAACAGAACATCACCGAAAGCGACGACAGAGCCTATGAAAGCCTGTATGCCTATCTGACTGACGTCATCAAGGACGTCAAGCCAGGATCAGGCGGCGTAATATTCACGCCATGGCTCCATGGCAACCGCTGTCCATTCGAAGATCCAAATGCCACCGGCGGCTTCCATGGCATCAAGCTTGAGACCGGCAAGACCGAACTCATACGTTCCGTCATCGAAGGTGTCTTCTATCACCTGAGATGGATGCTGGAATGCCAGGACAAGAAACTCAAGACCTCCGATCCGATCAGATTCGTAGGCGGAGGAGCCTTGTCTCCTGTCTGCTGCCAGATGCTTTCAGACATCACGGGACGCACCATCGAAACCGTCAAGGATTCGCAGTTCGTCGGATCGATGGGTGCTGCAGCCATCATTGGCGTTGGCCTAGGCGAGATAGAGTCGCTTGATGTGCTGAAAGACTTCATCCCTAGTGATAAAGTCTACTATCCAGATATGGAAGTCCATAAGGAATATGAGCCATACTACCAGACCTTCAAACAGATCTACAAATCCAACAAGAAGATCTATCATAGCCTTTCTACAGGCAAAGTAAGCGACAACAAGGAACTCCTCCAGGCCATCAAATTTGGTCTGATATCGGCATCAGCCGGAATCATCCAAGCCGGATCGTTCGCCATCTTCAATTCGCTATTGAAGATGTCATGGACTCCTGCCTATCTGATATCGCTTGCCTTATCCGTAATCTGGAACTTCACGCTCAACAGGAAGATCACCTTCCAGTCGGCAGCCAATGTGCCTGTCGCCATGGCCAAGGTAATCGCCTTCTATGCGGTATTCACTCCAGCTTCAACCTTCTTAGGCAACTATCTGACTGGAACATTAGGATGGAACGACTTCCTGGTTACAGCCATAAATATGGGCCTTAACCTCGTGCTAGAATATTTCTATGACAAATACTTTGTCTTCAACGACAAGAAGGAGGATGAACAATGATCACAAAGGAAGAACTGATTAAGCTTGCCTGGGAAGCGCGCGAAAAAGCCTACTGTCCATATTCTAAATACATGGTAGGTGCTGCTGTACTGGGAATCGACGGCAAAGTCTACACTGGCTGCAATATCGAAAATGCCAGCTATGGCATGACCGTCTGCGCCGAAAGAACCGCCATCTTCAAGATGGTATCTGAAGGATGCCGCAAGTTCGCTGCTTTAGCCGTTGTAGGCGGAAGCGATGGCGATGGCGCTCCATGCATGGCATGCCGTCAGGTCATGACCGAATTCTGCGAATCATGGGATACTCCGGTATATGATGTAGGTCCATCAGGCGTCATCTACGAACACCCAATGAAGGAGATTGCTCCTCTTCCATTCGTGGTATTCGAAAAGAACGAAGACTATCACGACTAAAAAACTAAGACACATATAAAACAAGATCCAGGTTTCCCTGGATCTTTTAATTAGAATCTCGATGACATGAATGTCGCAATTCCATCCTTGCCATAGCCGTAGACATCTTTGTTTATATATACGACATATAGCGTTACAACAAAGGTCACAAGCTCACCAGCTATGAACATGAACCATATTCCATCCTGTCCAAACAGCAATGGAAGAATCAGCACCGACAGGTTGCCGAATACGATATTCTCCAGTATAGACAGAATAGTGCTTGTCTTGTGGTTCCCTACCGCAATCAAAAGTTCCTGCACCAGCACATTGAAGCTGAAGATGAAATATACAAATGGTGTGACATTAAGTCCTGTAGAAGCCATCTGCTTGACAATGGCTGTATCTGGACCTGGAAAGTACAGATATAAGATCGGATTCTTGAAGACAACAATAAACAATGACACAAACAGCGACAATCCTTCTATCAGGATAGTGGCCTTCTTGCATATGTTGGAAAGCTTCTTGGGGTTTCCTTCGCCATAGGCATAGCTGGCGATTGGCGAAACTGAACCGATGAATCCGAAGAAGGCATTCATAAACATGAACTGGACATTGGATACGACCGTAAAGCCTGCAACCAATGTCTCTCCGCCTGACTTGAGCAGGATTGCATTTGTCAAATAGGTATTTAAGGAAATGGCGACAGAAGTCAAACCCTGCGATCTGCCAAACTTCCATACACTGCTGTAGAGATCTCTAGGATCATCTAACGGCTTCGCGAAATGAAGTTCCCTATCCTTGTTGGAATAGAAGACTAGACCGATTATTGCCAACAATACCAGCCCTGCCAGGTTGCCATATGCAGCACCAACGATGCCGATATTCATCTTTGCGATCAGAAGCCAGTCAAAGAACAGATTGCAGGCAATCTGGACCATCGAAGTGATGATCGACATCTTAGGCTTACCGGCTATCACATAGAATCTGCCGAACAGATTAGTAGCGATTATCAATGGTATATAGAATCTTGATACATTCATGAATGATGAGATGTATGGAAGAAGCTCATCTGTCGCACCAAGAAATCTGAGGATAGGTATCTTGAACAGCGAAAGGATGATCGTAAGCACCATGCCGACTCCCAGTGAAACAAGAACCATGGTCGTGAAGCTTGAATTGGCCTCATCATTCTTCTTTTCGCCCATCAGCATCGAACACTTTGACGATACGGCACAGATGACCATTACGATCGCATCGACAATCATGAACCATGGCATAGCGATAGTGAAGGCTGCCAAAGCATTCTGTCCGCAGTATCTGGAGATGAATAGGCTATCGTCGATTGTCGAAAGAAGCGACATGAAAAGCTTCGACACAACCGGTGCCGCCACAAACTTCATCAGTTCAGGCATGGTGAACATCTTGCCTATTGTATTGGTCTTGTTTTCGCTCATTTTACCTTCAAAAATAAAGACCCGTTCTTGGGTCAACGATTCGTTTGTCCATCCTAGGACATAGATATCATAGCATCTTTTGCCACGGCCTTTCAAACAAGCCATAAGAAAAGGCAGAATCTTACGACCCTGCCTTCATATCTTTAGAATATTCCCTGCTCCATCATGGCGGTAGCTACTTTCTTGAAGCCGGCAATGTTTGCGCCTGCCACAAGATCATAGCCTAAGCCATATTCTTCAGCTGCCTCTTTTGATACCTTATGGATATTCACCATCATCTTCTTGAGCTGGGCATCGACCTCTTCAGCGGTCCACACCAGTCTCTCGGAGTTCTGTGACATCTCCAATGCCGATACTCCGACACTCGCAACCGATGGCCTTATCGAGGATCCGATAAATCCTTTTACGAATAACCCCATCAACTCCGATGCTAAAAACGGTCCTCAGAATGTCATGCTGTCGGGCAAATACGCTGCCAAGCACAACGACGGATATGCTTTCCTTCCCTGCTCATGGTACGTGATCGACGGCAACCCGCACAAAACTTCCGACTGGAAGTATGCCGGCGAACATTGATCGAGCATTCCTTGAGGTTATTTCCGTCGAAAATACTTCATCCGAAGGTCGGTTTTTTCGCGTGCTTGGGGTAATGACCTCGAGAATACCGTATCTGCAGATAATCACACATATCACCGCAAGAACCCGTGAAAAACAAATAAAAAGCCGCGCGGTGCTTACTCGTGCGGCAGTATGTTCTTCTCGTAGAAGTGCTTGATGATCGACCTTCTGGTAACGATTCCGATAAATATTCCGCGGTCATCGGTTATCGGCACAAAATTCGTCTCCATTGATCTCGATATCAGATCCTCGATCGATGAATTTATGGGAACCGGCTGGTTCTTGTGAGTATTCAGTCCGATATCCTCAAGCTTGACACCCGAGAGGCTCTCTATCGCCATCGTGTGCGGCTCTCCGCCTTCACCCTTAACTATGAACCAAAGCAGATCACCCTCGCTCAAGGTGGCGAGATAATGACCTTCTCTGTCAACGACAGGCACTGCAGAATACGAGGTGCTGTGCATCTTCTCGAGTGCTTGCCTCACGGTACAATCAGAATACAGGTATGTGATTTCCTGCTTGGGACGTGTAAAAAACGCAATATTCATATTAAGCTCCGCCCAGATCCTTATCTATCCTGACCTGGAAAGGTGTAGCGGTAAGTCCGTTCTGCGCGTGCAGCGGAGTCGGACC
>CALFPO010000044.1 GCA_937919165.1 uncultured Bacillota bacterium
GTAAGAGATGTCGGCGTGGCTGCAGCGCCGGCATTTGAACCATACTACAAGGAATATGTCATTCCTGCCTTGGGCCATAACTATATTGAGCAGATCATTACAGAAGCAAGCTGCACTAATGACGGGCTCAAGAGATATGCATGCAGCAGATGCGGCGATTCATATGACGAGATAGTCAAAGCCTATGGTCATAGCTACAAGAAAGCCACAAGCGATCCTACATGCACAGAAGATGGCAAGGAAACCTTCACCTGCAGCAGATGCAACGATACATATGAAAACGTCATTCCTGCCCTAGGACATGATTTCAAGGAAACAGATAGGATTGAACCTGATTGCGTCAATGAAGGAAAGGCCATTGAAGAATGCCGAAGATGTCATGAAAAGAAAGAGACATCCATTGCCGCAAAGGGACATGACTATGGCGAATGGATTGTCGAACTTGAGCCTACCATCTTCAAAGAAGGGCTAAAGTATAGAATCTGCTCTGCATGCAGCGGCAGGCAAGAAGAAGCCATGCCTAAGCTATCCTTCAGTGAAAGTCCAACAGCCATGACGGTTGCCGCCATTGCTGGAGGAGGAGCTTTTATTGCGGGGATATTCGCAGCAATCAAGGCCAAGGCTAAAGCCATAAGAATCAGGCCAAACTTCAAGTTCCCTAAGAAAGTAATCATTGCCTGCTTCAAGGATAATGAGCTCAGCAATGGCCTTATCACTCTCTTGGACAAGAAATCCTACATCAAGCTGAAGCATATCCCATATTCCGAAAAGGATTCTCTAGGTGAACAGGCAGGCATCATGCAGCCAAACATGATCATGCTGGATATTGATGATGTCGATGATATTGAGTTCTTAAAGGATACCATCGCCAACATCAAGAAATCATACTCTCCAGAATTCGGCATAATCGCAAATGGCAAATTGACCAAGAAACTCGAGGAGAAGCTTGAAGCTCTAAAGGAAGATGGAACTATCGCAAACTATGCCTTGAAATCCGATGGGCTTCATGATTGTCTTGTCAAGCTTGTGCTTCCTTTGTATAAGCTTAGGAAAAACAAGAATTCCATTGCCAACAACATCTCAGCCATAGCTGAAGCCATGGGAATTCCTGTGATACCTGAACTTGCGAAACTGTATACTACATATAGAGATGACAAGGCCTATCTGAAGGAAATCAAGAAGACTATCGATAATGGCGATATCGGCTCATCTGAAGCCATGTCCATCATCAGCAATATCGCATCCATTCTGGGATGCTCAACCGTCAGGGATGTCTCGACACTCCTTGAAGACATCAAATCGGCTCAAAAAGCAAACGAATAGAAAAAATCCCAGATATCTGGGATTTTCATATCAGCTAAAAATCTTCAAAAAGTTCTTATTGCCTTTTCAGTTTTTTATTTCGTTATGGAATTCATATATCTATCGTTCATCTATCAGGGCTATTTTTTCATAGTATCTATTGATCACTACCTTAAAACTCTCAGGTATCCTTTTCAGGCATTCGTCGACCAGATCATCAGGTATTCCAAAATAGGCTTCAGCCATTGAACCGGCTATCGCCCCTATGGTATCAGTATCTCCACCAAGACTTACCGCATTCCTTACGACATCCTCATATGATGTGCCATCATAGAATGATCTTAATGCCTTAGGAAGCGAATCCATGCATGACTCGACATGTCTATGTCTTAGTCTCATCTGCTCAAGCGTTTCTGAGCAGTCATAAGCGAATTCCTTTTCGACATAGTCCTTTATCTCATCCATTGAATGATTGGTCCTGGCCAGATAGATGACAGCTGCTGTACATTCAGCACCTTTGATGCCTTCAGGATGGTTATGCGATACTTCAGCTGAGAGTCTGGCCATTTTTCTGGTCTTCTCCAATGAATCATATAGCCAGCCTGCTGAAGATACACGCATCGCTGAACCATTTCCGTATGATCCGTATGGCTTAGGATCTCTATCGCTTAGCCAATGGATGAACCTTGAGCCATAGCCGGCATAGGGATACCGGTTGCCCCAAGCCTGCATCCTTTCGATGACGACTTTCTGAATGTCTTCATCGCTATCATTCTCGTTGCAGCTCAACAAGGCATCAGCCAAGGCTATGGTCATGACCGAATCATCGGTAGGAGTGCTGTAGTCCGTGAACAATTCAAAGTCCTTTGTCATTTCTCCTCTATCGAATTCATAGCTGCTGCCGATGATATCTCCTAAAATAGCTCCCAACATATACCTTTCCTCCTTATTCCATGTTCCAGGTTATATACACTTCTTCATTCTCTTCCGCAAGAGGATTGCTGATTTCATTTGACAGGCAGTTCATGTTTGAAACTGCCGTATCAAAGCACATCTTTTCTTCTGCAACCTCATCGTAGATATCACGATTGTCCAAGGCAAGATATTCTATTCCGACAACCTTGCTTCCGGTTGCAGACGCAATTGCTTCAGCCTTCAGTCTTGAATCTTCGATAGCTTCTTTCAGCAATTCCTCATGCAGATGTTTGGCATCGCTGTAGAAATATCTTTCATTCAGTGTAGCATCGATCTGATTGGCCTCAATGATGCCGAGAATGAGATTGCTGGTGCTTGCATCAGCATCAGACATGAAAGAGATGCTTCTGTAGCAGGACTTTAGGCCCCCTTCATTGTATCCTCTAGAGATGCTGTCGCTTTGAAATCTGACATCCTTTAGATCGATGCCGTTCTCCTTAAGCCTTCTCAGAAAGAGCTCGCAGTCTTCCTTAACCATAGATATGGCCTTGTCTTCATAGAGATCATTGGCTGTGAAGCAGATGCTGTATTCGCATATGTCGCATTCAATGCTCCTTCTGGCAAAGCCCCTTACTTTGATCCTTCCCATATTTTGCCTCCTTATCGGTACAATATGATGATATCCAATAGAAAGATGCAATAGGTCGCTTTGAAGGTGACATTGAAAAAATCATGTCATCTGACATGATTCATTCTTTCTCGATATGCAATGAAGATCCTCTGTTTGTCTTTCTGATGACGATCTTCTTGTTTATTCTTTGCTTGAGGGCTTCGACATGCGAAATGATGCCGATCATGCGTTTGCCTTCTTCAGACAGTTCGTCCAGTAGCTGGATAGCCTGATTCAGAGCCTCTTCGCTAAGCGATCCGAAGCCTTCATCCACAAACATGGAATCCATCCTGATGCCGCCGCTTCTTGACTGTACGACATCTGAAAGGCCTAGAGCCAAAGCCAACGAGGCCATGAACGATTCGCCTCCTGATAAGGTATTGACGTCACGCCATTTGCCGGTCTGATTGTCGAGAACTTCAAGATCAAGACCTGCCTGCGACCTCATGTTCTTGGCATCTTGCCTGCATCTAAGCACAAATATGCCCTCTGTGAGCTTGTCCAGTCTTCTGTTGGCCGCCACGACAACCTGCTCGAAATAGTATTGCTGGACATAGGCTTCCAGTGTCATCTTGGCTCTGCTTGAGCCAGAGACGCTTTGCCCTGATACGTTTCTGTACAGGCTATCCACAACCATGAATTCCTTATTGAGGCTGCGTTTCTTGCTGAAGAGCTCTTTTGTTTCTTTGTGCTCAAGACGATTCGCTTCCAGAGTCTGGCTTGCCTTCTTCAGGATCTCTCTTGCCTTCGCAAGGCTTTCTTCCGTCTCTTTCTTCTTGGCCGACAGCTCATCGATATCGATGCGCTTCTTGTCTGTCAGCTTCTCTTCAAGAGCCTTTATCTGATCGTTCACAGAACGCGACAGGCTTCTGTATTCCTCAATCTCATCCTCAAGGTCATCGATATCAACGATATCCTCTTTGGCCTTCATGTATGCATCATCGTCCTTGAAGCCATTCTTTTTCATGGCTTCTTCGAAAAGCTTCTTTGCTTCAGCCAGCTTTTCGTTGCCGGACTTGATTGAATCCCCAAGCTGGGCAATCATGCCTTCCAATGATCCTATCTGCTTAAGGACCTGTTCCTTCTGTTTCTGTACATCTTCATATTCTTTGGTGGACAGATCGATTCTGTTTCTGATCGCAAGCTTTTCGCTCTTGAGAGCTTCGAGATCCAGGTTTTCGATGTCTAATTTCTCTAGCTGCTTATCCTTTTCATCAAGGCTGTTGCGCACAAGGCCCACATCGCTGTTGGCCTTATTGGCATCCTTGAAGGCTTCATTCTTGTCCTCTTCAGCCTCTTCAAGATCGTTCTGGCTGATGCTTCCCTTCTCCATTCTGGCGATCGAAGGATGCTCTATTGAGCCGCATACCGGACATGGCTTGCCATCTTCCAAGGTCGAAGCAATTATGCCATACTGGCTTTCATAATACTGATTCCTGACATTCAGATAATTCTCGTTTGCTTCATTGAACTTCTTTTCGGCAGCCTGCGAAATCTTGAACAGGCTTTCGAATCTCTGCATCAGCTTGTCCTTTTCGCCCAATAGGCCGATGGCTTCATCAAGCTTCTGCAGCCTGTTCTTGAGATCTCCTATCTGCCTGAAGCCTTCTTCAGCCTTTTCATATCTTTCAAGCATCTGTGGCTTCTGGACATTAAGCTTCTCAAGAATTTCCTTGGCATCGCTTAGCTTCTTGTCATCTTCCTTGATGGTCTTTTGGCATGATGCAAGATTATCTTCATGCTTCTCCACTTCATGCGCCTTCTTGGCAAGGTCAAGCTTCTTTTCCTTCTCGCAAAGCTCATCCTTTCTCTCTTCAATAAGCACTTTTCTGTCTTTTGAAAGCTTCTCTAGGCTATCGAAATCGCTGTTGATGCTCTTGGCTTCAGTTATCTGCCTGATGAGTTCATTGTCTATTTCATCGAGCTTCTTCTCTTGCTTGGATAGACTATCTTCCTTCTTTTCGTCCTCTTTCATCATTGCAGCAAGCAGCTCTTCGATCTTGTCGATATTTACGCCCTGTTCCAGCTCAAATGCGAGCTCTTCCTTCTGGGCATAGTCTTCGCTTACCCTTATTCTGTCAAGACAATTGCGTATCTCCAGACCATTGTCTTCAAGCTTTCTCTTGCATTCGGAATACATGCCCTTAAGTTCCTCTTGGATATCAGAGAATCTCTTTGTATCAAAGATCTTCTGGAAAAGTTTCCTTCTTTCATCCGATGAGGCATTCAATATCTTCATGAAATCACCCTGAGCAATCATCATCGTCTGACGGAACTGGCTGGCATCTAAGCCTAGAATGCCTTCGACCTTCTCCAGCACTGGCGTGATGCCCGAAACCATTTCCTTGGCTTCGACATCTTCCAAGGTGGCATCGGCGCTCTGCCTGGTGACCTTGTCCTTATTCTTGAGATTGGCACGTTCATATTCAGGGTTCCTGGTGATGATATAGTGCCTGTCCTTATGCAGGAACTCATATTCGACATAGGTCTTCTCATCTGGAGAGACGAAATCGCTGCGCAAAGAATCGGATCTCTTGCGTTTGTCTCCTCCTGAAACTTCGCCATATAGGGCGAATGATATCGCATCAAAGATAGTGGTCTTTCCTGAACCGGTTGGACCGGTGATGAGGAAAAGTCCATCCTGACCAAGTTCTTCAAAATCTATGACGGTCTTTTCCGCAAAGACGCCAAATCCGCACATCGTAAGCTTCAATGGTCTCATTGTCTGTCTCCTATCTTCTCGATCACTTTCTCAAGCAGCTTCAGTTCAGCCTCGCTTGGATCGACGCTGTTGTTCTGGTATCTATAGAAATCGACAAACAGTTCCTTGATGGTCTTGTTTTCAAACTCCTGTTCAGCGATGATATCGGCTTCCGCATAGGTCTTGGAATTTCTGATGGCCATCTTCATCATATTCGGAAAGATGGTCTGCAGCCTGTATCTGGCATCCGGTTCGACATCCTCATCAAGCAATGTGATTCTGGCATAGTCTGTACAATACGGCTCCTTCATAAGTTCTTCAAGCAGACCTTCCTTTTCGATCACATCATGAAGGAATTTGATAGGGACGAACTCCAATTCGATATTTCCCTTTTCCTTGATATCGATGATCGGAAAGCTCTTGACATGTCTGGTTTCTGAGAATGAGTATTTCAATATCGAACCTGCATAGCGCAGGGTATCTCTTGATATCTTCTGTGGCTTGTGGATATGGCCCAAAGCGACATAGTCGAAGCTATCGAACAGTTCAGCGCTGATGTTGTCCTGTCCGCCGATCCAGCGTTCTTCCGATTCGGAAGTCTCGCTGTTGGTGATGAACTGGTGAGCCACAATGATGTTTCTGATACTGGTATCGACTGGCGAATTATCAAGCACAGCCTTTACGGCATCCTCATGGCTTGCGATCTCTATTTCAGGATAGAAGAGTCTTACAGATGAAGGCTTCACAAAAGGAAGAAGATGGACGCATAGCTTGCCATACTCATCTTCAAGCTCATAGCTCTGCAGCTTACCTTCAAATCTTGAGGTCACATAGACCTCATTCTTCTTCAATAAAGAGGAGAAGTATGATATGCGCTGATCATTGTCATGATTGCCGGAGATGATGAAGATCTTCTTGCCTTTGGCGACAAGTTCGCTGATGAAATCATCAAAGACGCTCATGGCCTCAGCACTAGGTACAGCCTTGTCATATACATCGCCGGCAATCAGCACGGCATCAGCCCTATCAGACAGTTCTACAGCCTGTTCAAGAACATGCTTCTGGTCTTCCAGAAGATCAACTTCATTGAGCCTTTTCCCGATATGCAGGTCACCTAGATGCAGGAATTTCATGATTGTATCACCTCGCTATAGTCAATTACATTATAGCAATTCATATCCGCTAAGGCTTATCGGATAATAATGGTAAAATAGCATTATCGGAGGACCATCATATGTGCGATACCATCGGAAGAATTATAGATAAGAACTATGCCATCTTCGGCAAGAATTCAGATAGAGCCGTCAACGAACCCCAGGTAGTCGAATACTACAAGGCAGAAGACCATAAAGGCGGAATGCTGAAATGCACCTATATCACTATACCTCAGGCAAATCATACCAACGCCATCGTGCTATCCCGTCCTAGCTGGATCTGGGGCGGCGAAATCGGCGTCAACGAATATGGCGTCTGCATCGGCAATGAAGCCGTCTTCACCAAAGGCAAATACAGCAAGTATGGCCTTATCGGCATGGATCTTCTGCGCTTGGGTCTTGAAAGAGGCGACAGCGCCTACAATGCCATGATGGTCATCATCAAGCTTCTGGAGAAATATGGCCAGGGTGGAAACTGCGGATATGATTCCGATTTCCGCTACAACAATTCCTTCCTGATCATGGACCGCAAAGAGATATATGTGCTGGAAACCAAAGACAAGGAATATGTCTACAAGAAATATGATCATACCTCAATCTCCAACTATCTCTCGATAAGGGATAATGGCGATGTCTATTCAGGAGAAAGAATCGATTTCCAGAAGAAATATTCAGACTTCATCATGACTACCGGATCCAAGGGCAAGAAAAGAAGAGGATCAAGCCTGAACCACAAGCTTGATGGCCTTGAAGACATGATGGATATCTTAAGAAGCCATACAGAAGACAATGTCCTAGGCAAAGGCTCAGTAGGCAGCGTCTGCATGCATGCGGCAAATCCGCTTACGGCCGATCAGACAACAGCCTCAATGATTGTCGAACTTAAGAAGAACGATATAACGATCTGGATCACCGGATCATCGCTTCCTTGCCTGTCGCTATACAAGCCTCACCATTTCACTGCCGAAGGTCTCATAAGCGAAGGCATCGGAAACAGCTCATACTGGTATAGACACGAAGCCTTCAACAGAAGATTCATCAATGCCAATGTTCCACAAAGCTATTATGATGACCTATATTTTACCCAGAACAAGATCATTGAACTTGGCAAAAAATACAACAAAAGAATCCTGAAGATCGATGAAGATTTCTTCAATTATCATTCCAAAGAAAACCTAGAATACGGCAAAGGCAACATCATCTACAATTCTTTCTGGAAGAAAAAGAATGCCGTCTTCGAGAAAGAGATGGAATATTCAAGCATATAGAAAGGATCATGAATGGCCAACTACAAGCTCTATTTCTCCGATATGGACAATACGCTTCTGCCCATCAACACAAGCATTCTTCCTGATTTCACAGTCAGGACAATAAGGAAGCTTAATGAAAAGGGATTGTTGTTTATACCCTGCACAGGAAGAAACATCGGCACGTTGCCGCTTAATATCGGAGAATGCAATCCACGCTATGCGATCGTTTCCTGCGGTGCAGCCATATATGACTATCAAAAACAGGAATATATCTACAAAAGCTATTTGGACAAGGATACAGCCTTGAAGCTCATCGACTATTTCAGCAAGCATTATGGCGTCATCGTATGCTTTGACGACGACAGCATCTACATCGACATAAAGCAGCTTGAGACTGCCAAGAAGGAAGAAGGCATAAGGAAGATACTGGACTTCACCAAGCCTGTCGAGAACCTTAGAGAAATGATCTGCGATGGCACAATAAGAACGCCTAAGATAGTCTTCAAGACAAGATATGAAGACCAGCCAGGAATAATGGAACAGGCAAAGAAGGACTTTCAAAAGATGCATCTCACAGCCTTCGATAAAGCCAGCATCGAAATAACCAATGCCGATGTCAGCAAGGGCCTGGCTCTAGAACGTCTCTGTAAAATCATCGGCGTCGACAAGAGCCAATGCATCTATTCTGGCGATAGCGACAACGATATCGACGCCATGGAAAAAGTTGGCCTGTCTCTAGCGCCAGACAATGCTGAAGACAGCGTCAAAGAAATAGCTGATGTTCTATGCGACGATGTTCGTGATGAAGGAGTCGCAAAGAAGCTCCTAGAGATCATCAGAGCAATCCATTCAGGCATACAAAAAGGTCAGACCATTCAGGTGAACTTGTAAGATAAAAGTAGACACAGGAAAAAGTCAAATACGACTTAATCCG
>CALFPO010000045.1 GCA_937919165.1 uncultured Bacillota bacterium
TCCACTTCCGTATCTGACATTACCATTTCCAAAATCAGAATCTCAGACGCCTGCAAGGCCATGATGGAGTTTCCACCTATTGGAACAATTCTTAAAACATGAACTTGAAGAAATATGAATAACGATACATTTTCCAGAGGCGAAATTGTCCTCTAACGGACTGCTCATTCCAGTGCTTTTTAAGTTTCTTTCTGTCAAATAATGCGTTTCACGCTTTCTCGCCTAGATTGATATAGCCAAAATGACAAGGGCCGAAGGTGATAAGACCATCTTCTCAAGTTCAATATCCGAGCAACTTTCCACCATCATTCCAGTTGGGCTGGAGGATGCCTTTTTTGGTGTCGTCGATAAATTTCTGAAGCACTCTCTTCGCTTCATCTGGACGGTTGGAATCCATATAATGCTGGATGCGGTCGGCCTTCACGCGCTGATAGACGCCGGGGAATGATTGGAAGTTTTTCCATGCTGCCGGGTCGGATTTCATCGCATCGATGAACCAATCGTAGAACACGAACTTCGCAGGGTCGGGGTCGGGCATCACAGCCAGCCCCGCCGGCGTCATTTCTCCGATGTCAATGAGTCTCCTGCATCGCTCGATATTATGACGGCACCAGTTGCAGCCCTTGCGCCTCGGGGTGAAATGCTGGATAGGCTTGCCCTCATCTATGCGTTTCATAGTGCTGTCTATCCATCCGAAGCAGAGAGCCACTTCCACCGCATCCACATAGCCTACGACACCGGGATAAGGTGCATTGGCACGATTGACGCGAAGCCAGAAGTCTGATACCTTGTCATGATTGACAAGGTACCAGGCATAGAGATCCTCTCGCTTGTGTATATCAAGCAGATTGGTAACTTCCATCCCCATTAAGTTCTCAGATGATGAATCAGAAGATCAGGTCAAGGTTGTTTTCGTGGGTCGCGGTGCCCCAATAGTTGTCAGACATGCCGGTCCAGGCAGCGGCAGCCTTCCATTCGGCCTCGCCCCACTCGGTCTCTGTGTACAGAGTCTTTTCGGCATAGTCGATGCCAGTTTTTCCGTGCGTCCTGACATATTCGGGATTATCGACTCCGTCGCCATTTCCGATAATGAAGCCATCGCAAATGTACAGCCTGTAATAACTGCCGTCCGGTTTGTAGTTATCTCCGAACTCATCTGTGTACAGCCAGTAGCACCAGTACTGATCTCCGTCGGTCACGGTGATTGGAGCAGTATACGGGTCGCCCGCCGCAAAGACTTGCCCAGTATTGATACAGAGGGCGAATTTAGTGTCCTCATCGAGGCAGTATCCGCATATTCCTCCTGCATTGGCGCCAGTTACGTCGAACAAAAAGTCATCTCCTCCGCTGGCGAAGATGTCGCCCTTGTTGAGGCAGTTGTGGAACCAGGGGTCGTCGGTTGCATAACCGTCGGAATTGTTGCTGCCAATTATGCCTCCGGCGCAAGCGTATTCAGCTGCCTTGGTGATGGCTTCAATGTCGGCCTCATTGACACAGTTGGAGAAACGGTAGGTGGAGGCTTTCACGTTGCTCTGGTTGGTAATTCGACCGGCAATGCCTCCGGAGAAGACCTGTGCGTCCGAGGACTCCACGTAGATCATGCCCTTGTTGCGGCACCTGTCGATGTAGCCTGTCTCATTCCATGGGATGTTGCTTCCCAATATTCCGCCCACACTGATCTGGTCCATTCCGTCATACACCATAAGGGTGGCTTCGTTGGTGCAGTTATTGATTTTCGGGAACCGGGAATCGGGTTCGCCGACCACGCCTGAAGTCATACCCACCAATCCACCGACCATGATGTCCATAACAGCGCCTATACCGTCTAAAACATTGCCGAAGAACTGATATGTCCTCTTGCCGGTGCGGCAGTTGGTTATGGTGCTGTTGCCCGCAACGACGCCGGCCAGAAGCCCGATATAGTATGAGTCTATGCCATTGCTGATATCCTCTTTGGTAAACGTGACATTGTTGACGCCGGCATAGGGAAGCACGGTCAGGTTCTTGATGGTGCCGTTCTTCACAGTGTTGAACAGTCCAGCCGCATGCCTGCGAGCAGTAAAGTCCGGTACTTCATCCACCATTACCAGCTTATAGCCCGTAATCATGTGGCCGCCGCCGTCGTAGGTGGCGTTGAATGCAGAACCATATTGAATATATTCGTCGCGCATGTCTTCAGTGAAGGGGCCGATCGTGAGCGGCTGGCCTGCCATGTCGATGTCCTTGGTCTGCAAGAAGTACTTGCCGGCGTATTCCGCGGCACCCTTCTTTGTGGAGTATGCCGTGCTCAGCATCTTGAGATGGTTGGCGCAGGAGATAATGTAGGGCGAGTCCTCAGTACCCTCGCCGAGCCACTTGTCCGGGTCCTGGAGCGGCAGTGTGCCGATGTTGAGTATCCTGTTCCTGGTGAATACGACCTCATTGGTTGTGGACTTCTCCCCTGCAAGATGGCCCTCCTCATCGAAGATCTGTACCGTGATGCCCTTGCTGGCGGTAGTAGGAGCTACGGCCAGCAAGTAGGTCTGGCCGCCGGCTAACGAGCCCTTGAGGGTGACGGTGCTTTGGGACTCTTCAACGTTGATGTCCTTGTATTCGCCGTACTTGCTGACATAGCATTTTCCAGCGAAGGACTCTCCGGCATTGGCCAATATGTGACATTTCTCTTCAAGATACTTGGCGGCTGATGCATCCTTATTGTAGTCGCCGAGATTGAGGAAGATCAGATACGATCCTTCAAGAACGCTGATCTCGCAATATTTGCCTAGTTCTTTCTTGATGTAGTTGTAGTTTTCGAAGATGACATTGTTTACGCAATCAAGCCATTCAGCGCCATACTTGTAGCCATAATATGAAGGTAGGCAGCTGAAGTAGTTAGGTGAAGCCAGATGATATTCTTTCTGGTATCTGTCGAGCTTGTCTCTGAACTTCTTGTTAGGGACGATGATATGGCAATGTGCGAAGATTGCCAATGAGAAGGTCTTGGATACGGCAGAGATGCTTATGATGTCATTCTGGTATTTCTTGAAGGAAAGGGCAGGGATGAAGGTCTGGTCTGGCATAATGATGTCGGAATGTACCTCATCGCTGACGACGATGACATTATATCTATGGCAGAGGTCAAACAGCTCTTCCAGTTCGCCTTTCTTCCAGACACGTCCTAGAGGATTGTGTGGGCTGCATAGCATCAGCATCTTTACCTTGCCGCCCTTGAACTTGGCTTCGATATCCTTGTAGTCGAAGGTGAAGAAGCCATCATTGTCGATGAGCTTGGAGATGACAAGCTTTCTTCTTGTGGACCTGATGGTCCCAGAGAATGGTGGGTAGAGCGGCGTATTTATCATGATGGAATCGCCTTCTTCCGTCAGACAATGGATGATCTGGCTCATGGCATCCACAGCACCTTTGGAGAATCTGATATGCTTCTTGTCGTAGGTTACGTTGTTTCTGGTTTCATGCCATTTGATGAAGGTTTCATAGTAGTCTTTAGGCAGTCCAGCATAGCCGTAGTCGCCGAATTCGATGAATTGCTTCAGAGCATCGATGACTCTTTCGTCATCCTTGAAGTCCATGTCGGCGATCCACATCGGAAGGCATTTCTTTTCTTTGCCGGCTTTCCATTTGACGGAGTCAGCCTTGGAACGGTCAATATAGTATCTTTCAGTAAATTCTTTATTGTTCATTGTCCTAAATCACCTCAAGAACATTATATTATATGAATATGGAAATAACCTATAACTGTTGGCATGGCTGCCATAAGAAATCGGAAGGATGTCTGCATTGCTACGTATATCGCAGAGATGAGACGATAGGCAAGGATACCTCTATTGTCTATAAGACAAAGGCTTTTGATCTGCCAATCAGGAAAGATAGACATGGCAACTATAAGTGTGAGCCAGGAAGTGAGTTCATGCTGTGCTTCTCATCGGACTTCTTCATCGAGGAAGCAGATGCCTGGCGTGCTGATGTTCTTGAGATGATAAAGGAAAGAAACGACTGTTCCTTCTTCTGCATCACCAAGAGGCCAGAAAGAATCAGAGAATGCATAGGCAATCTTGAGGACTATCCAAATCTCATAATCTATTGCACGATGGAGAACCAGAGAAGGTTTGATGAAAGGGCTCCGATATATCTTGATCTGCCTTTGGTCAGAAAGGGCGTGATGATTGAGCCGATGCTGGAAGCGATCGATATGTCTAAATATATCGATAGGATAGATATTGTGGGCGTGGGCGGCGAATCAGGCGAGGAGGCTCGTGTCCTTGATTTCGAATGGGTCAAGGATATTCGTGAGCAATGCAAAAAGGCACATGTCGAGTTCTATTTTCACCAGACAGGTGCCCGCATATTGGTCAATGGAAAAATGTACGAGATACCGCGTTTGAAACAGCATTCGCAAGCCAAGAAGGCTTTTAAAGACTAGTATAGTATCTTCTTGAATATCTCTTCAGCCTTATCTTCATCGATAAGGTTCTTTATTATCATATAGGCAAACTCGAAGGCAGCACCTAATGATCTGCCGGTCATTATCTTGCCGTTCTGGCAGACCTTGCCATCGATTGGGGTAAGACCGCTTTCATGTCCCGGATGGCAGATGAACTTGTCATTCTCTAGAAGGCCCTTATGGGCAAGGATGGATGGCGCTGCACAGATGGCGGCGATATATCTGTCTTCCTTGACGAAGAAATCGATGAATTCCTGGACCTTCTGATTGGCTTCAAGGTTTGGTGTGCCAGGGATTCCCCCTGGAAGGATAAGACAATCATAGTCGTTTGGATCTATGTCATTGATGTTCTTGTGTGGGATGATGGTGACCTTGTGGGAAGAGGTGATGCTGTCTTCCAGACCTACAAGATCGGTATCGATGCCGGCACGATAGAGAAGGTCATAGGTAACTAGAGCTTCGCATTCTTCAAGGCCAGGCGCAAGTATTATCATTGTTTTCATGGCGTTTCCTCCGTTTCTAATTATATGCCATTTGTAGTAAAATAATGTTTATGAAACGTATTAGCGAATTCTATGAAAGCTGCCGTACACCGATCAGAGTAAGCTATTTCGGCTTTGCCATGATTGCGATAGGCTTCCTTATCCAGAATCCGAATGTCAATCTGTTCTATACTTTCAGATCGACAGTTGTGCTGTTCTTGGCAGAACTGTTGATCAGGATCGGCGAATTCATCATCATGAATCTGCCTTTGGCGTTCATGCTGAACATTGTCTGCAAGAAGGCTAACAATGCCTCTCCAGTCGTCATGGCTCTTGTGGGCTACTTTACCTTTGTGGTGACAACCATGCTGTTCTCATCACAGGGATTGGATTCCTTGGCATATGCAACAAGCTTCGGCATGAATTCGGTATTCAACCTTTCATCTGGCACAAGGCTTCCGCTTGAGACGGGCATGATCGGTTCGATATTGGTTGCACTTGCCACCAGAGCATCTTTCATCTATTCAAGACACAGAGGCTCATATTCGATCCTCAACATGTTCTCGAAGGATACATCAGGCATCATCTACAATTTTCTGCTGTGCTTTGCCTTAGGCATCCTTGTGTCCTATGGCTTCCCATTCCTTTATCGCTATATTCAGCGTTTCATCGTCTACATAAGCGAAAACTTAAGCGACCCGTTCAGGATCGGTTTCTACAGCATCCTCGATCGTGTGCTTTCGATACTTGGACTAGGCAACATCATCCGTTATCCATTCTGGTATACTTCGGCTGGCGGATCCTTCTCCAACGCTCTGACTGGCCAAAGCATCCTTGGCGATGTGAACATCTGGGCTTATCTTCAGGACGCCACTTCGACATATGTCGGAGCTGGACGTTTCATCACGCCATACTATGTCATAAATATGTTCGTGATTCCAGGCTTCTATCTTGGAACACTATTCTGCATATCGGACAAGAATGATCGAAGCTATATCCTTATCACCTTCATCTTTGCGATCGGTCTATCGATCATGGCTGGCAATCCATTGCCAGTAGAACTTCTGATGCTTTTCACTTCGCCAGCATTGCTTCTGATGTATCTTGCGATCGTCGGTGTCGTTTCTGGATGTCTAGTGAACTTTGGAGCATTCTTGGGCTTTGAGACGACTGCCGCCAATACGGTTGTTGCCATGCCTGGATGCTTCCCAGATTTCATCGTCAATATCCGTAACATCAATATGACCCACACTTTGTGGCTGATCTTCATCATTGGCCTATGTGCCATGGCGCTTATGATCTGCTGCACCTATATCTACTATCGTGGCATCGCCTTCGACTTCGCTCATACCGGATCGGGAGACAAGCTGGTCAAGGATCTCATTGCGGCAGTAGGCGGTCTTGACAACATCGACTATGTAGGTTCAGGCCTCTTCAAGCTCAATGTCTATCTGAAGGATCTGGAGAAGGTTTCGATCGAACAGGTCCAGGAAGTCGGACCACGTAGAGTCACAGAAACAAGGAGCGGCCTGACCTTCGAATATGGCACTTCAAGCTTTGAGATAGCCAGAAGAATAAGCAGAAAACTGAACAAGAGAAAGCGTAGCGAGCAGCAATAGCTTTCTTGACAAATGCCACTCATTTGGATAAAATTTAATAGATATTGAATAAGAAAGGGTGGCTATATTATGGCAGCAAAAAGAACGTATCAACCTAGTAAAAGAAAACGCCAGAATGTACATGGCTTCCGCGCACGTATGAAAACTGTTGGTGGACGTAAGGTATTGGCAAGACGTCGTGCTAAGGGAAGAAAGGTATTATCTGATTAATAAGTCACTGCGGTGGCTTTTAATTTGAAATGAAGAAATTATATAGAATACGCAAGAACGAGGAGTTCAGCAGCATCATAGGCAATAGGAAGTCATTCGCGAATGGCTCTTTTGTCGTATATTTCCATAAAAAGAAGGAAGAGAATTCTAGAGCAGGCATTTCGGTGTCGAAGAAGCTTGGAGATGCGGTAGACCGCAACAGGATCAAGAGACAGGTCAGAGAGATGGTCAGAGCCATCGTAGACTTCGATAATTGTCCGCTTGATTTCGTCATCATCGTCAGAAAGGGCTATCTCAATAATGAATTTCTGGACAACAAAAATGATTTGGAAAACCTCATCAAAAAGGCTATAATAAAACAGTATGAAAAAGGAGAGATCCATGAATAAAAAACGCATAAAATTGATGCTTTCTGTAGTTGCTATGGCGTTATTGTTGACGGGTTGTTCAAATGTCGTTAATCCTATAACTCTGGAAACAACATTCAAGGAAGAGATGAGCAATGGCTTCTTCTCTGCTCTGTTTGTATATCCGATGGCTCAGGCAATCAACTGGCTAGAACCTAAAGTGGGCATTGCGCTCGCTGTAGCCATTCTGACTGTTGCCATCAATATAGTAATTATCGCCTTTACATTCAAATCAACTGTCGGCATGCAGAGAATGCAGGAAATCCAGCCCGAGATGCAGAAGATCCAGGCCAAGTACGAAGGCAGACAGGACCAGATGTCCCAGCAGCGCATGGCAATGGAGATGCAGCAGCTCTATTCGAAGTATGACATCAATCCATTGACTACGCTTGTCATAACCTTCATCCAGTTCCCAATCCTCATCGGCATGTACAATGCCGTAAGAAGATCGAGTGCGGTAAGCAATGCTATCTTCATGGGCGTGCATCTATCTGCTACACCAAGCGAAGCATTCCTGGACAAGAAATGGGTTTGTGTAGTCATCTTTGCATTGATGGTAATCTTCCAGTTCCTGTCGATCAAGACTCCGCAGTGGCTGGCCGACTACCATGGAAAGAAGAAGGCTGACGCTCATCACAAGACCTACCAGAAGCCAGAGCAGCAGAATGTCTTCATGACATATGGCATGCTGGCAATGGTTGCCTTGGCTATGTGGTCATGTCCAACAGCTCTTTCTCTGTACTATTGCATCTATTCTCTGGTAAACATCATCAAGACATTAATAATCGACAAGATTACACATAAGGGGGAAGAATGAAACAGTATACAGGCAAGACGTTAGAGGATGTGCTTGCTGCGATTGCTGCCGAAAAGAATTGCGATCAAAGCGATATCGTATATAACGTTACAGAAGAAGAAAAAGGTGGCCTGTTCGGTCTGGGCAAATCCGTTACCGTAGAGGCCTATACTCCAGAAGATGTCAAGGAGTTCATCTTCAACTATTTGGGAGATTATTTCACTGAACTCAATCAGGGCGTTTCCATTGAGATCATCATCGACCACAACAAGGAAAAGGAGAACGAGCTTCTCTACAAGGTTGTGCTTGATGCAGAAAACAATGCCATCGTCATTGGCAAGAATGGCCAGACCTTGAGAGCTATATCTACTGTTCTGAAGGCAGCTGTCAATGCAACCTTCAAGAAGAGAATCAATGTCATCGTTGATGTCAACAACTACAAGGATTCCCGCTACAACAAGCTCAAGATGATGGTCAAGAGAGAAGCCATCAACGTTGCCAAGACGCATGTTGATTGCGAACTCGATCCAATGCCAAGCGATGAGAGAAAGGTTATCCACCAGTATCTCCAGGATTTCAGGAATGTCTCTACCGTATCGATCGGTGAAGGAAACAAGAGACACCTGGTCATCAAATACAACCCTAACAAGGGCAAAGAAGAAGAAAAGACAGAAGCTTAATCGCTTCTGTTTTTCGTTAGGATATCTACGACATGGGAACTGGCTCCAAGCAGTTCCTTTCTTTCGCATGTCTGCTGATGGAAAGCGATGTAGGCCTTGAAGGTCTCGTCGTCCATCTTGTTTATGTAGGGACGGATGTAGTCGCTTGGACCATCGGAGGCAAAGCGACGGATGGAAGTCAGGCCGCATATCTTGTTAAGCTCATCGATATCTTCGATGCGGGTCTGGAAGAACAGGGCATCAGGATCATCGATTCTGAAAGTCTCATCGAGTTTGTCTTTCACATTGAGGTAGTTGCCATCCTTGAAGGCATATTCGATGACGGCATATTCATTCATGATGTAGGTGACGAAGACATATTTCTTGGCGATGCGTCTTGCCTCGTTCATGGCCTTGATCCGGTCTTCTTTGGCATATAGATGATACAGTGGCCCAAACATAATGGCCACATCGAATTCATCATCCTTGAACATATGAAGATCGACAGCACTGGCTTCAACTATCCTTATATCCTTGCATCTGTTTTTGAACTTGCCGATGTTGGTACGCAGATATTCGACAGCTGTGACATCATAGCCCTCTTCATGCAAGGCAATCGCATACTTTCCGGTACCGGTTCCGATATCGATTATTCTATCGCCAGGCAAAAGATATTCATGAAGATACTTCATGGTAGTCTCATATTCGACTATGCCGTGGCGATGAGTCAGTCTCTTGTCTTCGTTGAAGGTATTGTAGAACTCAGATAGCCTATTCTTGAAATCACTCATTTGCATCTTCCTTGTCGATGAAAAGGATATCCAGATCGACGAATCCTTCCACTCCTTCTATCTCTCCTGTATTGGAGTATTGCCACATGCTGAAAGGTCTGGTAATATTTGGATAGTCGCAATCGTATTGGGCATACCAGATCTTGTATTCCTTGATGTCTTCTTCAATATAGATATCTTCAAGCCAATTCAGATTGGCATAGATCATCACATCATGTCCGCTTTTCTTTATCTCTTCTAAAAAGGCTATGGCATTTCTGGTGCGCTGCTCATTGCTTATATCAGCCATACGGCTTACGCCATCGCTAAGGTAAGTCTCTTCATAGTCATATACGATCGGCAGATCGATCTTTCTGCCGTTCAATAGAGCCAACGCATATTGGGCTTCTTCAATGGCTTCTTCCTCATTGATGGCCTGCGAATAGAAATATATTCCTACCTTCAGACCATTATTGATGGCTTCGGGATAGAAGTTCTCGAACTGCTTGTCGGCCATGAGCTCGCCCTTCTCGGCACGACGATAGCCGATGCGCATGTAGACGAATTCGACGCCATTTTCCTTGATCTTGGCGAAATCGATATGGTCCTGGAAGACCGATACATCGATGCCGAACATGCTGGTATGAAGATCATCCTCATAGCTCTTGATCTCGTTTTCGGTATGAAGATTGATGAAATTGTAGCCATGCTCAGGCAAGGCAATCCTTGGCTTATCATCTTCTTGTTCGCTAATAACGCCACGCGAAGCGATGATGCAGGCTATGACAGCACCCACAATAAAGATGGCAGCGAGGATGGATAGGATGATAATTGGAGCCTTAAGGATGTTTTTCCTTTTCTTCATGGAATAATTATATAATAATCTCGTGAAGAAGAATAACTACCGTCGCACCCTATTCATCTTTCTGTTCTGCGTATTTTTCATGGGTGCTTCCTACTTCTATGTGCAGCATTTCTTTCCCGTACCTAGCCAAAGGGAAGTAGCCTATTCATATGATCTTGATGGCGACAGTGCTGTCTTCATCATCGAAGAAGTCGAGACGGAATGCCGTTTTTTAGGCATCGATACACCTGAAAAGGATACAGAAATGGGCATTGAGGCAGCAGCCTACACCAAGAATGCCTTAAGGAATGCCAAAGAGATTGTTCTTGAGCTTGATCCGGCATCTGACAAGTATGACAAATATGGAAGATATCTGGCTTGGGTATGGCTTGATGGCGAACTTCTGCAATACAAACTGGTAGAAGAAGGCTATGCCGAAATCAAGTATATCTATGGCAACTATAAGTATATGGACAAGCTCTACTCTTTACAGAATGAGGCCAAAGCCAACAAGAAAGGCATCTGGAAATGAATGACATGAGAAAAGACGTCAATGAGATCGTCGATCAGCTTGTGAAGGACATCAATCCTTACGATAGCGTAATCAAGGCCATGAATGGCCTAAGCTTTTCTGATGGCAGAATAATCATTGTTGCCATCGGCAAGGCTGCCTGGACAATGGCTAGCGCAGCTGCATCATGTCTGAAGGATAGAGAATATGAAGGTGCAGTAATCACCAAATATGGCCACAGCCAAGGGCCAATCGCAAATCTTGAGATCTTTGAGGCTGGCCATCCTTTAGTGGATGAGAATTCATTGAAAGCAACGTCTTTTGTCTTGAATATGACAGAAGGCTTATGCAGCAACGACACAGTCATCTTCCTGGTATCAGGAGGAGGCAGCGCCTTATTCGAGAAGCCTAGGATTGCCTTCAAGGATTTGCAGAACATAAACGATATCCTGCTTAAATGCGGAGCAGACATCAAGGAGATAAACACCATCAGAAAGAAGCTTTCTGAAGTCAAGGGTGGAAGATTCGGCCAGCATTGCAAGCCAGCCAGAGTCGTTTCGATAATACTGAGCGATGTCTTGGGCGATGATCTTTCGACCATTGCATCCGGCCCTGCTGTAGTCGATTCAACCGGTATTGACGATGCCTTATCCATAATCAAGAAATATGGTCTTCCTATAGATGCGGATGCAATAGAAGGAGAACCAGTAAGCGAACTTGATAACGTCAAGAATGTCATGATCGGTTCGGTAAGAATGCTGTGCGATTTTGCCAAAGTCAAATGCGAAGAACTTGGCTATGATACGACAATCATTGAAAGCGACTGCAGCGAGGACGCCAATGATGTTGCGGATAGACTTTCATCAATTGCAGCAAAGAACCAGGATTCAACAAGATCTTTGGCATTCATCGTTGGTGGAGAGACGACTGTCAAAGTCACAGGCAATGGTTTGGGTGGACGAAATCAGCAACTGGCTCTTAGGGCAGCCAAGGGTATAGAAGGCTTCAAGGATACCTGCATCTTCGCCTTCGCCTCTGACGGAACGGATGGTCCTACCGATGAGGCAGGAGGCTATGTAGATGGAGAAACCATGGATAGGCTAAAGAAGAAGAATATCGATATCGATGCCTATCTTGAGAATAACGATTCATATCATGCGTTGAAGATGATTGATGGGCTTATCCATACCGGTCCAACCGGTTCCAATGTCAATGACGCATATGTGTTGTTGATAAGAAGATGAAATATATAGCTAAGATCAATGGCATAGAAGTAGAGGCATACTATTCTGACCAATGCATCGATCAGATTCTTTTGCCTCTTTTGTATAGGCTCAATGATATGCAGAAAAAGAAACAGGGAAGGATCTTGGTGATGCTGGCGGCACCGCCTGGTACCGGCAAAAGCACCCTATCATCTTTTCTTCAATATCTTTCTGAAGCGAATGATCTAGAACCTTTGACGGTCATCGGCATGGATGGGTTCCATCGCTACCAGAGCTATCTTCTGTCTCACGAAATCGTCCGTGACGGCAAGATGATCAATATGGTTGATGTCAAGGGAGCACCAGAGACTTTCGATCTGGATAAGCTTGAAAGCCGCATTAGGATGATCAAGAAAGAAGATGTCTGTCTATGGCCTGGCTACGATAGAGTGATGCACAATCCTAAGGAAGATGACATCTCTGTTTCGGGCAATATTGTGCTCTTGGAAGGAAACTATCTTCTGCTTGATGAGGATGGCTGGAGAGACATAAGAAACTATGCTGACTACACCATAGCCATCAAAGCCGATATCGATGTCTTAAGGGAAAGACTCATAGCAAGAAAGATGAATTCATGCATCTCCTATGAACATGCCAGAAGGTTTGTCGAGAGCAGCGATCTCTACAATGCCAGAACCTGTCTTGAGAAGACGATGAAGGCTGATCTGAATCTCTTGATGAATAATGATGGAGAATATTGTCTGAATGACAAATGAAAACATGCATAGGCTATTGCCTATGCATGTTTGTTTCTAGAATAGATGTTCAACCGAATCGTAGAGCTCCAGGAACTTCTGGTGCTTCTTTTCAAGCAGTTCGTTGTATCTTGGTTTGTATATCTTCTTGATCTTGACACAGTTAGCGATGGCTTCCTCATATGAGGCGAAGGCGCCGCTGCTTACTGCGCCCATGATGGCAGCACCTAGGCAGCAGGCTTCCTCATTTTCTGGAATGCCTATTTCGCAGCCTGTGACATCAGCCTTCAGCTGACACCAGATGGCTGATTTGGCGCCACCTCCGGATGAGATGATCATTTTTGGCTTACCGGTAGAGGCACAGATGGCGTCGATATTCTTCTTGAGCAGATGAGCGACACCTTCCATGACGGCCAGAGCGAAGTCGTGACGGTTCTGGGCTGCCGTTATGCCGAAGAACATGCCTTTGGCGTTCATGTTGTTCTCTGGCGCGTTGGAGCCGGTGATGTATGGCATGAACAGAAGGCTAGGGGATATTTCGACATTCTCTAGATTCTTGTTCAGCTCATCATATGATTCGTCCTGCATGAAATTGTTCTTGAACCATTCCATGCTGATGCCGCCGCTTTCGCATACGGGCAGATAGACATACTTGTCTTTGAATGAGCCGTAGTGGAGAGGCAAGCGTCTTGGATCGTTGAAGTCAGGATTTGAGACGGATGTTGCGATGGAGAGGACGGTGCCTGCTGATTCGCTGATCATTCCGTCGGTGATATTGCCGGTGCCGATCATTCCGCAGAAGTGGTCAAGTGTTCCGACATTCACGAGAGTCTTGTCATCCAAGCCAATAAGCTCTTGAGCTTCTGATGATACATTTCCGGCAATTGTGCCAGGTTCAACGAGATTGTTGAGCTGGTCTTCTCTGATGCCGACATAGTCCAGTTCCTCTTTCCAGAAGCATTTGTTCTGGAGATCGAAATAATGAGAGAAATTATAGATCGAATATTCGCCAGCAAGCTTATCAGATAATCTATAGATTATATAGTCTTTTATCAGCATGTATTTCCATACATTGCTGAATACTTCAGGCTCGTTGTTCTTGAGCCAGAATATCTTGGTGATTGGCCAGGTAGGTATGATCTCTGACTGTCCAGTTATCGGATAGCAGACTTCAGGCGGAAATTCCTTCTTCAGGATTTCGCATTCTTTTCTGGAACGGTTGTCTAGCCATGAGATGGCTTGACGTATTGGCTTTCCATCTTTTCCTAAGCAGACAAGCGATTCAGCCTGTCCGGTAAGAATGATCTGGGTGATGGGATATGGTTTTGTCAGTGCAGCATTCCTGCAGCAGATATCGATCTGCCTGGCGACCATCTGATAGTATTCTTCAGCATCGAATTCGACGATATCGTCGCCTTCACGATTATATTTGACATTTACCGATTCTGTTGCGAGAACGTTAAGCTTATTGTCGTAGCAGCAAACCTTGATGTTTGTCGTGCCTAAATCAATAGCAATGAAATGCATTAGTACTACTCCTTTTCGATTTTCTTGACTGATTTCCTTTTTACGTAATATGGGTCAATAAAATATCGTTCGATAGAAGTCTCGCTATTCTCGAGCTTGTTCTTGAGGATACTTAAGCAGCTTTCCAGCATCTTCTCTTTTGGCAGATAGATGGTGGATAGCGGTGGATTCGAATATGCAGATAGGGGATTATCGTCAAAGCCGATGACGCTTATGTCATTAGGGATAGACAGATTAAGCGTTCTGCATCCTTTATATACTCCATGGGCGATTGTGTCGCAGAAACATAGGATGCCAGTAAACGGAAGCTTGAATTTCTTCTTCTTTTCGTCATACTGGTCCATGAACAGCCTGAAGCCATTCTCAATGGAAGGCTGGGTATGGAATACCCTTTTAGAATCAAAAGGAACGCCATATTCAGCAAAAGCCTTCTTTATTCCTTCGATATATTCATTGCTGATAGGGAAGGTAGATGGTTCCGCAAAGACAAGGATATCTCTATGTCCTGCCGATAGCATCTCCTTGGCAGATATGTATCCGCCCATTCCGTAATCGACGCTAACCGAATTGATGTTTGGACAGCTTGAATCGCCTAGGATGATGACTCTATCCTTGAAATCTCCAAAGATGTCCTGCCTTTCTGCAAACGGAGAGACAGGGAAGATGATCATGCAGTCGGGCATGCGCGACATGATTGAATTGATGTTGCGCTCTTCAGTGACGGGATCATATTGCGAATCGCAGATCAAAGTGGAGATATTCATCTTGGACATCTCCAGTGATATTCTTTTGAACACAAAAGACATGGCGGGGTTCTCGACGTCATTCAAGATGATGCCGATGGATCTGCTTGTGTTCTCCCTTAAGCTCTTGGCGATATAGTTTGGCTTATAGCCAAGCTTCTTTGCCGTCTGCTTGACGAGCTTCTTGGTTTCCTCCTTGACCTTTGGGTCGTTGTTTAGAGCCTTTGCTACAGTAGAAAAAGACAAGCCGAGATGATCCGCAATGGTTTTAATCGTAACCTGCTGTTTTTTGCTTTTATTGTCCATATTTTCTTATAACGTTGTAAATATACCCATATTGTATATATTATAATCCACATTTTGCATTAATTTCATCAATTTGGGCTATAAATAAGCATAAAAATATTATAACGTTGTAAATTTTGGTCATTAAACAATGAATAATATTGAAAATAATGCCTATAAATGCTTATTTTATGATTTGACAAATACCAGAAAATTAAATATACTAATTACAACGTTGTAAATCTAAGTTTTTTGTATCCATAATGGAAAGAAGAGTGGGAAAATGCTTAAGACAAAACTGATTCATCCAATAATTCTGGAAGCGCTTGCACGTGCAGGACACGGTGCAAAGGTCTTGATTGCCGATGGCGACTATCCTGTTTTTACGACCGCCGGCAAGAATGCTGAAATCGTTCATCTGAACCTGGCTCCTGGAATATGCAGTTCTACTGATGTTTTGAAGTATCTGCTGTCGGTAGAACTTTTTGAAGGTGCAGCCGTAATGGATGTACCGGAAGGCAGACCAGATCCTGAGATTTGGGATGAGTACAAGAAGATGCTGAAGGAAGAAGGAATGGATCTCGAATTCGAGAAGATCGAGCGTTTCGCATTCTATGAGGCAATCAAGCAGGATGATGTTGCCTTGATAATCCAGACTGGCGAGATAAGGGATTACGCAAATCTCTTATTGACTATTGCTTCACTTAATTAAGGAGGGCGAAGATGAAACTTTCATGCACAAGTTCAATGGTTCCTGGAAACACATTGACAGAGAAGGCTTTGAATCTGAAGAAATGGGGATATGAAGGAATCGGCGTATTCGTTGACTATCCCGACTGGAATGAGGAACTGAAGAAAGAGGTACTTGATCTAGAGAAGAATACTGGAGTTCATGTATGCGAATTCATGTTTGGCGGAGATGACTATGGCCATTTGATGGCTGATGATGAAAAGCTCGTCGAAGCTACGACAAAGATGTACAGGGAAGCCATCAAGATGTCTGCAGAGTTAGGCAACTGCATAAGCGAACTTGAATATACCCTTGGTCCACAGGATCCGCTGCCTTGTTTCGATGTCTATAAGAAGATACCAGCAGACAAGATTGGACTGTTTGTGGAAAGATATGCTGACCTTGCGAAAGAGGTTGAAGGCGTAGAAGGCTCATATGAACTGCTTGAGCCATGCAACAGATATGAGACGCCATATCTCAACAACGTCGAAGATTGTCTGGAGATTGTCGACAAGATCGGAAACGACAATGTCGGCATATTGGCAGATATCTTCCATATTGCCTTTGAAGAGAAAGATCCTGCTGAAGCAATCAGAAGAGCAGGAAAGAAGATCAAGTATGTCCACCTTGGCGACAGCAACAGATTATGCCCTGGTGAAGGACATACAGACTGGAAGGCTGTATTTGATGCCTTGAAGGATATCGGCTTTGATGGATATTGCAGTCTGGAGTGTTCGTATGGCGGTAAGGATCCAGAAGAGATGCTGAAGAAGACAGCTGATTATTTGAAAGAACTGATGTAGGAGAAAGATTATGAAAATGAGAAAGCCAAAAGCGTTAGTCATTCCCTTCAAATTCAGGGAAGGATACGAAGACAAGTATGTCGATCCATTGATAGATAGTGCAGTCGATTTGATGGTAAGCAAGGCAGACCTTGATATCGTCAAGACTGAAGCTGTGACCTTTGATGCGGATGCAGATCTGGTAGCAGAGAAATACAATGCCGAAAATTTCGATTTCGCTGTATATCTCATGCCTACATGGTTTGAGCCAGTGACGATGGTACGTGCTGCAAAGCCTTATTTTGCATTGCCTACTATCGTATGGGGATTCGGCAATTTCATGTTGGACGGAAAGAGGACAAACCTCGGTTCGGCAGCTGGCGCTGGTGTCACAAAGGGAACATTAAGAGAATATGGCGTCAAGCATCAGTATCTATACTATTCGCCTGCTGACGGCAAGGATGATGAGCTATTGGAGAAGCTTAAGCACTTCGCTAATGCCGCACGTGCTGTAGCAATGCTGAAGAGATCAAGAATCCTCACTATCGGCTACCAGTTCGGCGGCATGACCTTGGGCGATATGGATCTTACCAAGATGAACAAGGTTTTCGGTGTCGACTTGATTGAAGACGATGGCTATTCATTGATAAGCAGACTGGAAGCCATCGATACAGACGATGAATTCTATAAGGAATGCGAAAAGAAGGTTGCAGATCTGACGGGCGGAACAGCCGGAAGAAGTCTAGAGAGAATCACCAGAATGTATGTTGGATTGAAACAGATGGTAGACAAGTATCAGGCTGATGCGATAACGATGAAATGTCACTTCGTATTCTCACAGGACTATGGCCTATCAGCATGCATACCGCTTTCTGTAATCGGCAATGAGATGGTCGCTTCATGCGAAGCAGATATCCCATTGACCTTGACGCAACTTGCCCTCAACTATCTGTCAGGTGGTGAACTGTCGACTTACGCCGATACGCATGATCTGACAGGCGAAAGAATCCTGTTTGGCGCATGCGGTTTCGCACCTGCAGGAATGTGCATCGGAAACAAGATAATCTGTCAGCTCCCTGATACAAACGCAACAGGTCTAGGAGCGACATTCAAAGAATATATCACAAACAAGAACTTCCTGAAGGAAGGAAGAATGACCTGCGCCAGAATCCTCAAGGATCCAGATGGCGGATTCACATTGCATGCGGCAGGTGGCCATGCGGTTGGCGATGTTGGAGAGTGCTGCGAGATAGGAATGCCTCAGTACAGCTTCACCGAGATGATACCTGATTGCGATTTCGATAAGCTCGCTCAGCATCTTGGTTCGCATCACTACGCATTGTGCTATGCAGACCTGGAGAAGGAATTGCCGCTATTCTGCGATTTCTTGGGAATCAGATGTCTGTATGAGGAAAAGATCTGATGAATAAAGAATTTGGCGTCAAGGCCCCATTCTTTGAGATTGGCCCCAAGCTGTATATGTGGGGAGACAGAATTGTAGAGCTGGCAAAAGAGGCTGATAGGCTTGTGCCAGAATACAAGGTCGACATCATGATGACGGTTCAGTATACCGATATCCAGAATGTCAAAAGCAATACAAAGAATATCAAGGTCCTGGCTCAGCATATGGATTCCGACTATCCAGGAAGAGGCATGGGGAAAATACTCCCTGAAGCTCTTCTGGCAGCCGGAGCAGATGGCGTGATGCTCAATCATGCTGAACATCCGCTTACGATGGATGTGCTGGAAAAGACAATGAAAAGGGCCGATGAGGTCGGACTAGGAACAGTCGTATGTGCCGGTTCCATAGAAGAAGCTAAGGCAATCGCTAAGCTAGGCCCAAACATCATCGTAGTCGAAGATCCAAAGCTAATCGGCACCGGCATCAGAAACAGCGAGGATCAGAAGAATGCTGAAGAAGCCATGAAGAGAATCAAGGAGATCAATCCTGAAATACTGGTTCTGTTGGGTGCCGGAATATCAAATGAAAAAGATGTATATGAAGTCATGTTGAGCGGTTCGGATGGAACAGGAAGCACAAGCGGAATCATGAAGGCTGATAGTCCAGAAGAGATGACCAGAAACATGGCAAGAGAAATAAGAAGAGGATATGAAGAATCGCTTCTAAGAAAGGAATAGCTATGATTACACATTACGGAAAGATCAAGATCCAATCTAAACCACAGGTAACTTTCGACGACATAACTGATGGCGTCGCAAAGATTGTTGAAGAAGCAAATGTCACTGAAGGAATCGTTACCGTATTCTCTCAGCACACCAGCTGTTCGGTATTCATTCAGGAAGATTCAGAAGGAGAAACCTATAAGGGAATCCCATATATTCTCCAGGATACGATCAACTGTCTGGAGAAGATCATCCCTACTTGCGAATACGAGGGACAGTATCTTCATCCATGCAAGTTCCATGCAGAGAACGCCAACGCTGTAAGAAACGAAGAATTCTCATGGTCTCTGAATACGGATGGCCATATCAAGTCATCAATAATGGGCAGATCGGAAACCGTTCCTATCATTGACGGCAAGATGCTGCTTGGCGAATTCGGAAGAATCTATTTCTCTGATTGGGATAAGACCAGAGGACGTGAGCGTTACGCAACAATCATGGTCATAGGCAAATAAGGAGACGCAAATGAGCGAATTGAAGAAACCGATAGTTCAGATGAAAGGCATCGGCAAGCTGTTTGGTCCGGTGCGTGTGCTTGAAGGCGTCGATTTCGATATATATCCAGGTGAGGTGCATGTCTTGGCTGGCGAGAATGGTGCCGGCAAGAGCACATTGATCAAGATCCTATCGGGAATTCATCTTGAATATGAAGGAGAGATGCTCCTAGATGGCATGCCATTCAAGCCAAATGGTCCGATCGATGCCAAGAACAGCGGCATCTCCGTAATCCATCAGGAACTGTCGATCATCGGCAGCATGAGCGTGGCTTCCAACATGTTTGTCGGAAACAACATCATGAAGCATGGCTTGGTCGATGTGAAGGCCCAGAACGAAAAAGCCAAGGAAGAGCTGCTGAAGATGGATATCGATATCGATGTCACCAAGAATGCCGAAGAGTTCTCTTTCTCTTTGCAGCAGCTGATGGAGATATGCAAGGCTACCAGCACAAACGCAAAGGTAATCATCATGGATGAGCCTTCCAGTGCCCTGAATAGCCATGATGTCGAACAGCTGTTCAGCATCATTGCGAAGCTCAAGGAAAAGGGCTGCGGAATCGTATACATCTCCCACAAGATGGAAGAGATCGAACGTCTGGCCGATAGAATCACGGTCTTAAGAGATGGCAAGCTGGTCGGAAGCGATATAAAGGCAAATGTTCCTCAATCGAAGATGATCAAGTGGATGGTCGGAAGAGAGATCATCATGCATAACTATCGCACCGATGCCCATCCAGGCGAGGTATGCTTCTCGGTCAAAGGCATAAATGTCTATGACCCTGAAGTAAAAGGGAAGAAGCTTGTCGACAATGTGTCGTTTGAAGTCAGAAAAGGCGAAGTGCTTGGCGTTGAAGGACTTCAGGGATCGGGCGCCAGCGAAATGCTGCAGTCGATCTTCGGTGTCTACAACAAGAAGTGCTACGACACGATGACCCTCGACGGCAAGGAAATAATCATTTCCAATCCTATTCAGGCTATCGAGAATGGCATCGGTCTTATCACAAACGATCGCAAGGGTAACGGCATCGAACCATATATGGATATCGTCGACAATACGATGCTGGCGGCATTCCCTAAGTTCATCAAGAAGGGATTGAGAGACAAGAAAGCCGAAAGAAGAGAGACTGAAGAGATTGCGAAGAAGCTCAACTACAAGATTCCATCCTTCGAGTCCATGATCACGGACCTCTCAGGCGGAAACCAGCAGAAGGTGCTGGTCGGCAAATGGCTAAAGACCAATCCGAGGATTCTGCTTCTGGATGAGCCTACCAAGGGCATCGACGTCGGAGCGAAAGAAGAAATATATAAGCTGATCAACTCTCTTACGGAAGAAGGCATATCGGTAGTGCTGATCACATCGGAAATGCCAGAGATGCTTTCGTTAAGCGATCGAATAATTGTACTCCATAGAGGAAAGATAACGGCTGAATTTGCAGGAAACAACGTAACGCAAGAAGAGCTGTTGGAAGCGGCAATGGGAAGAGAGAAATAAGATATGGAAAAAAAGAAAACACTAATCGAGAAATTCAAGAAGTTTGTTTCTACAGAAGCCGGAAAAGCAGTAATCTCTTTGTGCCTGGTTCTGTTCATTGGCTGCGTATTCAATGCCAACGGAGCATTCTTCAAGATTGCTACTCACCGAGATGCATTAAGAGCCTGCTCAGTATATGGAATCATGTCCATTGGTATGACTATCGTCATTCTTACCGGTGGCATTGACCAGACACAGGGAAGTGTAGTCGGTTTTGCGTCAGTCATGTTCTCCATACTGACGATCCACAATCAGATGAATCCATTCGTGAGCATTGTTCTGGTAATCATTGCCGGAGGGCTGTTTGGACTGATATCAGGTGAACTGGTGTCGAGACTCAACATGCAGCCTTTCATTGCAACCATCGCGATGATGAGCGTAATAAGAGGTCTTGCACGTGCCATCACGAACGATACGAAGATCTCTACTGCACGAGTAGTGGACGGAAAGACAGTCGTTGTCGATCTTCCACCGATCTTTACGCAGATAGACAGAAAGATCTTAGGCGGCAACCTGACGGTTGTTACCGTAATACTTGCGGTATTGATCGTCATCTTTGCCTTCATCATGGCAAAGACCCGTTGGGGACATGACATCTATGCTATCGGCGGCAACGAAGAGGCTGCAAGACTTGCAGGTATCAATACTGTTCGTTCAAAAGTATTGGCTTATGTAGTATCTGGAGCATTGTGTGCCATTGCTGGCATCTGTCTGGCAGCTCAAGAAAGGCAGGGCAATCCAGCCAGCGGCGCAAACTATGAAAACCAGGCGATGTGTATGGCCGTTATCGGTGGCGTAAACATGATGGGCGGTCGAGGCAACATCACTCTCACCTGTCTAGGTATCTTGACCATTGGCTATCTGCAGAAGATTCTTAGCATCAACGCCATTCCAGAAGCCTGGAGACTGGTAATTACCGGTATCGTATTGATTATTGCAGTGCTAACGCAGACGAAACAGAAACGTCATTAGCGCTCTAATAATAAAAAAGCTAGAAAGAGGAGGAAAAAATGAAAAAACTTTTAGCTATCATGCTTGCTCTTCTTGTTTGTGTAGGCTTAACTGCTTGCTCAAATAATGGAGGCAAAACTGAAGATCCTGAGGAAAAGACATTTGTTATTGGTATGCTGAATGCCAATCGTGCTGAACCTTGGAACGTTCAGATGGACGCCGATGTTGAGGCAGCTGCATCTAAGTATGATAATGTAAAGATTGTCTACAAAGATTGCGGAGGCGATGCATCTTTACAGCGCTCACAGATCGAAGAGTTCATCAACTCCGGAGTTGACGGACTTCTGATCAGCCCAGTTGAGGCTGACCCACTTACACCAGTTGTTGAAGAAGCTCACAATGCTGGCATCCCTATCGTATTGATTTCCCGTAACATAACTTCTGATGCATATGATCAGTATGTATGCACAGACAACTTTGCATTAGGCTATGCAGCAGGTCAGTGGGTTATCAACAATGTTGGCGCAGATGCAGGCGTAGTAATGCTGAATGGTCTTATGACTGATGGCGAAGGCTATGACCGTGCTCTTGGCTTCAAGCGCGCAATCGAAGGCACTGATATCGAAATTCTTTGGGAACAGGACTGCCAGTGGGATGAAGCACAGGGACGTTCTGAAATGGAATCAGTTCTTTCTGTAGTAGATCCTGAAAAGATCGATGTAGTATTCGGTGGCAACGACCCTACAGCTCATGGCGCATATGTTGCTTGTCAGGCTGCTGGTGTTGAAGAAGGAATCAAGTTCTTCGGTATCGATGGTCTTGAGAACGAAGGCCGTGTATATGTTGACCAGGGTGTATTCGCTATGACTATCTTTGATGCTACAGGCGGCGACATCGCTATGGACACCATGATGGATATCCTTTCAGGTAAGACTGTAAACAAGACATATGTTAAGCAGGCTATCATTTTCGAAAAGGATACTCTGACTACTGGCGGTACAGCAGTACCTGCACCAGATGCTTCAGTTGACCGTACTGGCCAGCAGATCATCATTGACTAGTAAGTACTGAAAAACGCTACAGACAAAGCCGCGGATCTTTCGCGGCTTTGTTAGAGAGGATTATTATGGATATTAAGAATTTCGTTTGGATCAATGAACCAAAGGAACATTGTTTCCAGGATAACGCATTAATCGTAAAGACAGAACCAGTAACAGACTTCTGGCAAAGAACCTATTATGACTTCAGACATGACAATGCACATGCCTTGGTCAATTCGTTCAAGGAAAAGGAATTCTCGTTCTTCGTGAAGACAGAGATGGTGCCAAAGAAACTATTTGACCAGTGTGGTGTAGTCATCTATCAGGATGAAGACAACTGGGCAAAGGCTTCTTGCGAATATGAAAAGCCTGGACTATCGAATCTTGGAAGCGTGGTTACCAATCTTGGCTACTCAGACTGGTCAGCTCATCCTGTCACAGATGAAACCCATACGATATATTATCGCGTAAGCCGTCGTGGCCAGGATTTTGAATTCAGAACATCCTTTGACGGAATCAATTATGATTTCATGCGTATATTCCATATGCATAACGATATCGATGAAGTGAAGCTGGGCATATACTGCTGTAGTCCATTGATATCAAGCGTAGAATGCCGATTCTCAGAGTTCAAACTGACTGAATGTCAGTGGGAACTATATGAGAATCCTGACGAAAAGGAATAAACAATCAAAAAAGCCCTGATCAAGGGCTTTTTTCAGCTTCACTCAAAAGAACATGTATGAGACAAGACTTGATGATGCAAGACAAGCTTTAAAAAGATATTTGTTATGAAGTTTATTCTGATGATCTTTTGCCTTACAATTTAGTTTATATAAGGAGCGATAATATGGGAGCAGAATGCGGTGGCTATGAGATCAAAATAAAAAAGGGCAATATTGACGAAATAAAAGAAATAATCGCTAAGTGCAGTATAGAGAATTGGGCCAATCCAAAGAAAAAGGGCAAAAGAATCTTTGTTGACTTTGAAACATATATTACATTTGAAGATTATGACGGATTGTTTTTGAAACTATGTGAAGAAATAGCTACGGCATTTCCTGAAAGCGAGTTTGAAGGAGAATCATATTATACCTACACATCATCTGATGAGGAGCGGGAAACATCGGTTAAATATAAGAACGGTGCTCTTAAAGCAAAATCTTTTGTCGGGATTGATGGGTTGAATCTTTGCTGTATAGAATGCGGCGAACCATTAACAATCAACCAAAAGCTAAGTGAAGAAATAGAATGCAAAGAATGCGGAAGCGTTTTTGACATAGACAACTGCGCGAGCGAAGTGACTTCTTATGAGAAAGTAATAATTAAGGGAAAGCAAGCCAATACAAAAGGTGCCAAAGCGCCTGGTTATGTATGCTCAAGCGAAGATTTTAAAGCTAAATTAAAGAAAGATGGTTCGCTTGTTATTAGCAAGTATATTGGATGGTATGTTGACGAATTAAGAATCCCAGAAGAAATCGACGGATACCCTGTTACAGAAATAGGACCAAAATGCTTCAATCTTCAAAACAGTGTTGAAAGTCTGTATATACCTGGAACAGTAATGAAAATATGCCATGATGCGTTTGATGGCTGCCAAATTAAGAATATTTATATAGCCAATGGTGTTAAGGAAATTGAACGTAATGCCTTTAGTGACAATTTAGCCTTAAAGCATGTTGAACTTCCAAATACCATTGATGCAATTTATGAATCGTCCTTTTTTGGATGCTTCAATCTGAAGAAAATAATTATTCCTGAAGGCATAAGAGAGATAAAAGACTATGCATTTAGAGACTGCTCTCAATTAGAGGAAATAACATTGCCGAATACGTTGATATCCATTGGTGAAGAAGCGTTTGCCGATTGCCGTGATTTGCAGAGAATCGTGATTCCTGCTTCGGTAAAGAATATCGGAAATTATGTATTTGCAGAATGCGCCAAACTTAAAGAAGCGGTATTTAAGGGGAATCCAGATAATATCGGCGAATTCATATTTAATAAATATTCTATATTATATGAACATATTAACAAGGAAGATATTGTTGTAGAATGTCAGCCAAATGGCAGTGTAGAAAAATACGCAATTGAAAACAATATAAAATACCATAACTAGTTTGCGTGAGAAAAACATCTAGAAACAGCCTTTCGCGTTAGCATATTATTCTGAGTATGGTAAAGCTATCAAAAAAGCCCCTATTTAAGGGCTTTGTTTTGGCAAATTGGAGCAGGTGATGGGAATCGAACCCACGTAGTCAGCTTGGAGGGCTGAAGTTCTACCATTGAACTACACCTGCACTCACTAGTGGTGACTCGATCGGGAATCGAACCCGAGACCCTCTGATTAAAAGTCAGATGCTCTACCGCCTGAGCTACCGAGTCAATATATGGCTGGGATGGCTGGGATTGAACCAGCGAAATGACAGAGTCAAAGTCTGTTGCCTTACCACTTGGCTACATCCCAATCTAAGTGGTGGAGGGGGGCAGATTCGAACTGTCGAACACATAGTGAGCAGATTTACAGTCTGCCGCGTTTAGCCACTTCGCTACCCCTCCAAAAAAAGTGGTGCCGACAACAGGAATTGAACCCGTAACCTACTGATTACAAATCAGTTGCTCTACCAATTGAGCTATGTCGGCATTTAGAGAAAAATGGTGGAGGTTAACGGGCTCGAACCGCTGACCCTCTGCTTGTAAGGCAGATGCTCTCCCAACTGAGCTAAACCTCCACAATTGTGCTTTATAATATTACCACATGTATTTTACTAAGTCAATAAAAAATCAATCTATTAACAAGTATTAAAAAAGTGCTATATTTAGCACTTTATTTGTTATAAACAAGCCAATCTATAGTTACTTTTAATACTGAAGCTAATGCAATTAGATTTATAGTATCAGGTAGATTTTCATCTCTTTCCCATGATGAAACAGCCTGATAAGATACATTCATCTTATCAGCTAGATCTGCCTGTGTAAGGTTAAGATTTTTTCTTGCGATAACAATGTTTTCACCGATGTTCATAATTCCTCCTTTGTTTATAAATAATGGTGGACGTTCTAGGTAACGCTCCTAGCTCTTTAGATTTTCAGTCTAACGCTTTCACTTGATTAGCTTAACGTCCATGGCGCTCACTGTAGGATTCGAACCCACGCGTCCTTTCGGGCCTAAATGATTTCAAGTCATTCCTCTTATACCAACTTGAGTAAGTGAGCATATATTGGAGATACTGATGAGATTTGAACTCATGCATACCAGTGTTGCGGACTGGTGCCTTAACCAAACTTGGCTACTAGGTAAGGTAATTTGGGGAGAAAGAAGAGAATCGAACTCGTATTTTTAGGGCCACAACCTAACGTTCTACCATTGAACTACCATCTCCATATGGTCAGGATAATAGGATTTGAACCTACAACCTCATGGTCCCAAGCCACGCGCTCTACCAAGTTGAGCTATATCCTGATAAATAAAAAGCCATTATGCACTAGTACATAATGGCTCAATATAAACATAGTTATTTATTTTAAAACTAAATTATTGACTCTTTATGTATGTGCATGATAAAAAACTTTTCGTAAGAAAAGGAATTGGGTTGATGACATTGTGAGCAAAATAAATTAATCATTAACTTGTTTTCCATAAGTTTTTTCCTTTCTGCACATAATATGTTTATGTGGCCATAGTTATTATTACATTAATAAAGCATTAATACAATCAACTGTGAATTGAGTTATCATAATTCTTTATATTATATATATTTATAAAAAACTAATATGTCCATTTAAATGGACATACTATAAGAAAATACATATTAGAATAAAACTATAATCAGGATATTTTATGTATATTGTGGCATTCTCAAGGACAAGTAAAGGGAATAATATACTAAATGTTAAATGCACTTAAAACCAAAATACTAAATATATTTAAAAGTCTTTTTCATAAGAAACAAAAAGAAAAGAAATCAACTTTTATTAATGGTTTTAGTAAATATAGTGATGCTATAGAATTAGACAAACCAATAGAATGTGGCAACTATGAACAAATACTATTCGAACATATATGTCCTGGAGATATTGTTTATGCTCATATGCCATTATCTAAGAAGAAGTTAGTAAGAATACCAGAAGGGCACAAAACAAGGCCATACTATATTGCTTATAAATTGAAATACGGATTTATTGCTTTTGAAGCTTCATCCTCACCATATGAAAACCTATCTGATACTAAAACATATAAACTGTCTGATGCTGTATATGATGAACTATCGAAATCTAGTTATTACGATTTGAATACTGCTTATTATCTTCCAAAAGATAAACTAATAAGATTTATTTGTGAAACTAAAGAAAACGATTTTAACGAAATACAAAGAAGATTATGGATTAACAAAACGAATGATTATGAAGCATTATTCAAAGAAAAACCAGTATTATGTAAACCTATACCTGGTGATATTATCAACAAGAACAAGGAACAATGGCTAATTGTTGATGAAACGGAAGAAAACTATTCTGTACTAGAAATAAGCAAGGAAAATAAAAAGAATATCAAACATGGATTGTATGTACATAGTAATGCAAATGCTTGGAAAGTTAATATTTCAAAAGGAATGCTTATAGAAAAGAATTGTTCTATCAAAACACAACATATTGTTAATAAAGATGACTTCTGCAACTTAAAAAGAAGAATTGACGCAGAAAAAGAAACTCAAAAAAAGAAAAAACCTAATAAAAATAAACCACCTAAATACTATACAAGATTTGATATTGGAACAGTATTTATTGATATAGAAGAAGATGAAGAATATGTATATTTATATTCTAATAGATCATATGATTACTGCATTAAAGTAAGTGAATATTTAAATGATGATGTTTATCCAGAATATGATTTATATGAAACAAGAGTAGGCGAATTAGCAAAAAATGGAATTGTAACTGATGATGAATTACAAAAAATATTAGGTGATCAAATTATTTATGGAAATGATAAATTAAATATTCTAGAAAATAAAATAATCGAATTAGAAGGAGTGATACAATGATAGAAATTATAATAATAGTATATATAGTGATTAAAGGCCTAAAGCTAATATTTAGAGGTCATTAAATATATTGAATGAGGATTAATCTATGGAAGCAAATACTAAAATACTATCTAAAGATGTTGTTGCAAAATTGGATTCACTATGTATTGCATATTATGCATTAAAAAAATCAAAAAGTAATGAATTAGCTTTTACATCTAACAATAAGAAGAATAGAGAATTTGAGATTAAATTTTTGAATGATGGCACCTACAAAGTGTCAACTAGATATTTAGGATATAAAAAAATTATGGATAGCACCATAGGATTTACACAAAAAACCAAAGACCCAGATCAAAGAAGATACAGTTTTTCAGTTATAGTCGATAGCAAAGAAGGCTTAAATTGTATGCTTCTTGAAATGTTAAATAAAGGCTATGATATAAATCCTAAAGTAGAATTAATATAGAGGAAAGAATAAGGCTAAAATTAACACCGACAAATTTCAATTAAAATACTATTGTATTAAAAAGACGATTATCGTAAGAAATTATCTAAAAATTGAAAAAGCGTTTAACGATGGTAGATTATTATATTATGACAAACAAAAAGGTCAACTTTTAGAGGGTAACGATGGAGACCAATTCTCCAAGGTCGGCTCTTTAGAAGACCTTAAAAATAATATAGAAAATTTTTGGAAAAATTTCAAGTCTAAAAGGTAACTGAACGGTCAATACAACATTCCAGAGGATAGTGCATTTGGCTGTGTTTTTAACCATGTGACAGCCTCTTCTAGATTCTTAAATTGATAAAGGATCACAATATTTAAAAGATGTTGGTGAAAAGATTAAGAAAGCAGCAAGCGAAGGTGGCAAATATTATAAAAGTAACTGGAGAATACTTTAGAGGAAATCAAAATGAAAAACAGTAAAAGTAGTTTAGGTGAATTCAAAGATTTTGTAGATGCATTAACTGGCAAGAAAGAAGTAGACACTCTTAAAACAATCTTCAGTAATGATGATAGGATTCATTACAAAAACGAACGTGATGATGTTGATTATAGAGGAAATAAACATGAAAAGAGTCATGATCCATCTGTAGATGAATTTGATTCAGCAGAAGAATTTGCTGAAGAGTATGCTGATGACTTTGATTCGTTTGAAGAAGCAATGGATTATTATGAAGATGAAAAAGATGAGAACTAACAATAATTTTATTCTTGCAATGCTATAGTCGAGCGTATAATGGCTCTGTAATATACATTTCTATAGAATATCCATAACTCATAAAATGGAACAGGCAACTTATGGCCAACTGAAATTAATCAGTTGTTTCATAATTATTTGTTATTCTTAATCCTTTAGATACTTTTAGTATAAATACTGTTTTTTAGTAATTAGACATAATAACATATTTATTTTTTATATAGATAATGATATACTCAAGTATCACTTGAGTTATTATTCAATAGTTCAAGTGATTATATATTCATTTAATTGTCTTATATATGTATTATTTATGTGTATCTAATGAGGAGGGTACATAATGAAAAAAATATATGATGTAAAGCAAATTGAAAAATACTTTAATAGTTTGAATATTATAGGAAATAAGCTAGTTTCTATCGATAATCATTTTCATCCTGATAATATATATCCTAATCAATTTCAATTAAAAATAGTTGGCAGTTCAGGCTGCAATACAAAGCTTGACTTTGAAAACACTAATTTGTGTATCAATATGTCATGCGATGATCATCTTGAAATATGGCTAACTAACGATGCCAATGAATTTTACCCGCATTCTAATTCACAATTTGATATGCAACGAGCTTTAAAGGAAATTATTGGATTAAAACTAATAAGTATTTCTACATATCCTGCCTGGGATGGCGATGATAATCATA
>CALFPO010000046.1 GCA_937919165.1 uncultured Bacillota bacterium
ACACATGGTACGGCGGCGAGATGAAAAAGGGCATGTTCTCCATGATGAACTACTATCTGCCTTTAAAGGGCATCGCCTCAATGCACTGCTCAGCCAATACCGATATGAACAAAGAGAATACGGCAATCTTCTTTGGACTTTCAGGTACCGGCAAGACTACGCTGTCTACCGATCCTAAGCGCATGCTGATTGGCGATGATGAGCATGGCTGGGACGACAATGGCGTATTCAACCTTGAGGGTGGATGCTATGCCAAGGTCATTAACCTTGATAAAGACTCTGAGCCTGATATCTACAACGCCATCAGAAAGGATGCGCTGCTTGAGAATGTCACTGTCGATGAAGACGGCAAGATCGATTTCGCCGACAAGAGCGTAACCGAGAATACCCGTGTATCATATCCGATCAATCATATAGACAACATCGTAACGCCAGTATCTTCAGCACCAGCTGCCAAGAACGTCATCTTCTTATCAGCCGATGCCTTCGGCGTTCTGCCTCCAGTATCGATTCTTACTCCTGAACAGACCCAGTACTACTTCCTGTCAGGATTCACTGCTAAGCTGGCTGGTACCGAAAGAGGCATCACAGAGCCTACCCCTACCTTCTCAGCTTGCTTCGGTCAGGCTTTCCTGGAACTGCATCCGACAAAGTATGCAGAGGAGCTGGTCAAGAAGATGAAGGCTTCCGGAGCCAAGGCATATCTGGTGAACACCGGATGGAACGGCAGCGGCAAGCGTATCTCCATCAAGGATACCCGCGGCATCATCGATGCGATCCTTTCTGGAGCTATCGGCAATTCGCCTACAAAGACCATTCCTTACTTCAATTTTGAAGTGCCAACTGAGCTTGAAGGCGTAGATACCGGAATCCTGGATCCTCGCGATACCTATGAGAATCCTGAGATCTGGGAAGAGAAGGCTAAAGATCTTTCCGGAAGATTCATCAAGAATTTCGTCAAGTATGAGACCAATGAAGCCGGCAAGGCGCTGGTTGAGGCTGGTCCAAAACTATAGAGACTGAAAGGGGATATATATGGTTAGAATCGTAGAAACGTCTGTACGTGATGGCCATCAGTCTTTGTTTGCGACAAGAATGACAACCGCTGAAGTCGTAGAGCTGTGCAAGATCTATGACAAGGTTGGCTTCCACGCAATCGAAGTTTGGGGTGGCGCCACGTTCGATTCCTGCATGCGATTCCTGGATGAAGACCCATGGGAGCGTCTTCGTGAAGTAAGAAAGGTATGCAAGAACACCAAACTGCAGATGCTGTTTCGAGGCCAGAACATCTTAGGCTATCGTCATTATTCAGATGATGTAGTCGACATGTTCTGCAAGAAATCAATCGAGAACGGCATCGACATCATCAGGGTATTCGATGCCCTCAATGATCTTAGAAATCTTAAGCAGGCTGTCGAATCGACAAAGAAATATGGTGGAGAATGCCAGATTGCCCTGTCCTATACAACATCGCCTGTACATACTATCGACTATTATGTGAAGCTGGCCAAAGACATCGAGAAGCTCGGTGCCGATTCCATCTGCATCAAGGATATGGCCGGTGTGCTGGTGCCTGAAGATGCAACAAAGCTCATCAAGGCTCTGAAGAAGAACACCAAGCTTCCGATTGAACTGCACAGCCATTGCACCGCAGGCGTATGTGATCTGACTTACATGGCTGCTATCAAGGCGGGCGTAGACATTATCGATACATCGATGTCTCCATTATCAAACGGTACTGCTCAGCCATCTACCCAGGCCTTCAACGTGGCTTTCAGGGGCACCAAGCATGACCCTAAGCTCAATGAAGAAGCCATCCATGAGGCTGAGCCGATCGTGACCGAAATCGTAAACAAATACGTCAAGAATGGACTGCTTAATCCGAAGTCATTCCAGATCAATCCAAATATCCTGAAGTATCAGGTTCCAGGCGGCATGCTTTCGAACATGATCAAGCAGCTGAGCGATCAGGATGCCATGGACAGATACGAGGAAGTGCTTGAGGAGATTCCAAGAGTCAGAAAGGATCTGGGCTATCCACCGCTGGTAACGCCTATGTCGCAGATGGTCGGAACTCAGGCTGTGCTCAATGTCCTCAATGGCGAAAGATACAAGAACGTCGCCAAGGAGATAAAGGACTATCTCCATGGCCAGTATGGCAAGGCTCCAGCTCCTGTAAACAAGGATGTCAAGAAGAAGATCATCGGCGATGACAAGGTCATCACCTGCCGTCCAGCCGATCTGATCAAGCCTGAATTCAAGAAGCTCAAGAAGCAGTACAAGGATATTGCCAGAAGCGATGAGGATGTATTGTCATTGGCACTGTTTGAGCAGGTAGCTTCAGCATTCCTCAAGAAGAAATACAGCGGCGATGAAGTCGAAGTCGACGAATTCGACATGTATATATAGGAGGAGCAGGAAATGAGAAACTATTCGGGTCTTATAGCGATTGCAGTATATCTATGTCTGCTGGTGCTGTTTATGAAGCTCAAAGGCATGAAGAAGGTTAAGCCAGCAGTTGAGATCAAGGAAGAAACTTATGCGCCGCTTGATGAAAACGATGAGGATGCGCTGGTTGCAGCGCTCGTCGCAGCCATCGACTGCCGCAATGAAACAAAGAAGAATGTTCGCATAGTAAGCGTAAGAGAGGTCAAATAATGAAGGTATATAAAGTTAAGGTTAACGGCAAGGTATATGAAGTCGAGCTTGAAGCTGTAGAAGAGAAGCAGGGAAATGTTGCTCCTAGCAAGGCAGCTGAACCAAAGAAGGAAGAGACTGTTGCATCTGACGGCAAGAACGTCATCACTGCTCCAATCGCCGGCAAGGTTCTTGATATCAAGGTAAATGTCGGCGACAGCGTCAAGAAGGGCCAGACTGTGGCAATCATCGAAGCTATGAAACTGGAAAATGAGATCCAGTCGGCATATGATGGAAAGATCGCTGCCATCAAGGTAAATGTCGGCGACAACGTCAAGAATAAGGACGAGCTGATTGTTCTAGAGTAGAATGAAAAGAATCGTATTGGACTTTGTCGATTCCACCAACGCCTATCTCAAGAGAAACTATGAGATGATGGATGATCTGACGTTTGTAAGCAGCTATAGCCAGAGTGCTGGAAGAGGCAGAGGCCAAAGGAAATGGGAAAGTGAAGAGGGAAAGAATCTCACCTTCTCATATCTATTGAAAGATAGACGATATCTTGAATCATATAGACAGCTGTCTGTGCTTAGCGCCTATTCGCTTGTAAAGATACTTGAGGAATATGGTGTAAAGGGACTTGGCATCAAATGGCCAAATGATGTCTATGTCTTCGACAAGAAGCTGGCAGGCATCCTGCTTGAAAGCGTAAGCAGACAAGCGATGGAATGCCTGATCATCGGCATCGGAATCAACGTCAATCAGGAAGAGTTCCTGTTTGATGGACCAGTTAAGGCGATATCGCTGAAGAATATCATAGGCAGCGATATCGATATCGCCAAGCTTAGAGACAGCATATATATAAGGATATTGAACGATCTTGAGAATCTTCTGGATGGTCATGACTTCTATAAGGATATAAAGGAGTATGACTATCTGAAGGGCAGAAGAGCCTATGCCATGATCGGCGAGGAAAGATGTCTAGTGAAGATTCTTGGCATCGATAGCGACTATTCATTAAAGGTTTCATCTAAGGGAGAGACAATGAATCTCTTCTCTGGGGAAATCAGTTTCCATATAGAATAAGGGGGTTATATGAGCTTTTTATACGAGAATCTATTTGCCTTGACCTGGCAGCAGGTAACCATGTGGGTCATAGGCGGCATACTGATATATCTGGCGATCGAAAAGGAAATGGAACCATCGCTCCTGCTTCCTATCGGCTTTGGCGCCATCCTGGTAAACCTTCCGTTCTCTGGTGCAGTAAACCAGTATGTGAACGGCATCCTGCAGGAAGGCCCTCTGTCTTCGCTTTATGAAGCAGGCATCGCCAATGAGCTTTTTCCTTTGCTGCTTTTCATAGGCATCGGTGCAATGTGCGACTTCGGTCCGCTGCTTACCAATCCTATCATGATGATCTTTGGTGCAGCAGCACAGTTCGGCATCTTCTTTACCTTCTGTCTGGCATCGATGTTCTTCCCAGTAAACGATGCAGCATCAATTGCGACAATCGGTGCAGCTGATGGTCCTACAGCGATCGTTGTAGCCCAGAAGCTTAATTCGACATTCTTAGGCCCAATCATGGTTGCAGCCTATTCATACATGGCTCTTGTCCCAATCATTCAGCCTCCAGTGATCAGGCTCATGACCACCAAGAAGGAAAGAATGATCAGAATGGACTACGAGCCAAAGGAAGTATCCAAGACAACGAGAATCCTGTTCCCGATCATCATCACGGTTATTGCAGGCATCATCTCTCCGGCTTCTGTATCATTGGTCGGCTTCCTGATGTTCGGCAATCTGCTTAAGGAATGCGGTGTGCTCAATGGCTTAAGCGACACAGCACAGGACGCACTTGCCAATATCATCACTCTGATTCTTGGCATCACCATCGCCTCGCAGATGCAGGCTGAGCAGTTCCTGCAGCTTGATACCCTACTTATTTTGGGTCTTGGCTTGTTTGCATTTGTGTTTGATACAGCAGGCGGTGTGCTGTTTGCCAAATTCGTGAATCTCTTCCTGAAGAAGAAGGTCAATCCGATGATCGGTGCAGCCGGCATCTCAGCCTTCCCAATGTCAGGAAGAATCATTCATAAGATGGGTCTTGAAGAAGACAACCAGAACTTCCTGCTCATGCATTCGATGGGCGTCAATGTCTCTGGACAGATCGCTTCCGTAATTGCGGGTGGCCTGATCTTGAGTTTCTTCATGTAGGGAGGATAGCGAAAATGAAGTTTAACGCAATGAATTTCTTCACCAATCTTCCTTATCTTATAAGAGGAATGATCGGCATGTTTGTGGCTTTGGGCGTAATTGCCTTAGCAATCATCGTTCTCAACAAGATATTTGTTGGTGGAGACAATTAAACAAAAAGGATGAGAAATGGGCTTAAATGCCCATTTTTTGATGAATTAGCACTCTTTTGCGCAAAAATAGATTGTGATAGAATTGTGAAATTGTGTTGAAAACGCTATCACATTACTCTAAAATTATAAGTAGGGCAAAGCCCTAGGAGGAAAAAATGAAAAAGCTTTTAAGTTTATTGTTGGCTGCTCTCATGGTTTTCACTCTTGCTGCATGCAACAATGGCGGCAGTGAACCAACTACTGACGGCGCAGCTGGACCAAAGGAAGTAAACATTGGCGTTGCTATTTATCAGTTCAATGATAACTTCATGACTCTTTACCGCAACAACATCCAGAAGTATTTCGATGATCTGAACGCTTCTCAGAGCGATGTGCATTACAATGTAACAATCGTTGACGGTGCAAACGACGTTAACACTCAGACTGAACAGGTTAGAACCTTCATCGGCCAGGGCGTTGATGCTTTGATCGTAAACCTCGTGCAGACTTCTTCTGATGCATTGGCTAAGGAAGTTGTTGACTCAGGTATCCCTTGCGTATTCATCAACCGTGAAATCGCTGACTTCAACTACAGCGACAATACTTGCTATGTAGGTGCTGATGCTAGAGACTCTGGTACTTACCAGGGCCAGATCATCTATAACTTAGATGGACATGGCGACATCAATGGTGATGGCACTGTTAACTACATCATGATCATGGGCGACCCTGAAAACTCAGACGCTCAGTTCAGAACTGAATTCTCAGTTAAGTATCTGACAGACAACAGTGTAGCAGTTAAGGAATTAGACAAGCAGACTGGTAACTGGGATCAGACTCAGGGTCAGGAAATCTGCTCTAACAACCTGGCTAACTTCGGCAATGACATCGAAGTTGTATTCTGCAACAACGATGGTATGGCTCTTGGTGCTTATGAAGCAATCAAGGGTGCCGGCAGAACAGTTGGCGAAGACATCTACCTCGTAGGTGTTGATGCTCTTCCAGAGTGTGTTGAAATGGTTCTTAACGGAACTATGACTGGTACAGTATTGAACGATGACAAGGGACAGGCTACAGCTTGCTGCGAATCTGTTCTGAAGTTATTGGCTGGCGAAGTTATCTCTAACAAGGTTAACTACGTTCCATACGTAATGGTAACCAAGGATAACGCTGCTGACTACAAGTAAAAATCAGTTAAATTATAGAGTTGCGCCATATCGCGCAACTCTATGCCTTTTTTATTAAGGGGGAAAATATATGTCCGAATATATCCTTGAAATGAAAAACATATGTAAATCTTTCCCTGGCGTTAGGGCTCTAGATCATGTAAATCTAAGTCTGTTGCCTGGCCATGTCCATGCCCTGATGGGCGAGAATGGCGCCGGAAAGTCTACATTGATGAAATGCCTGTTTGGCATATACAAGAAAGACGAGGGTGAGATCATCTACAATGGCGAAAGCATCGATGTAAGTGACCCTGCCAATGCCTTAAAACTTGGAATCGCAATGGTGCATCAGGAGCTTCAGCCTATTCCTGACAGATCGATTGCGGAAAACATTTTCTGTGGACGCTATCCAGTCAAGAAGGTTGGACCGCTCAGTGTCATTGACCACAAGGAAATGTATGATACTGCTCAGGCTCTATTGGATGACCTGGGACTGCATTTTGACGCAAAGCAGAAATTGGAGACACTTACTGCTTCACAGATGCAGCTGGTAGAGATCGCTAAGGCTGTCGGAGCCGATGCGAAGATTATCATTTTGGATGAGCCTACATCATCACTGACCTTGAAGGAAGTTAATAAGCTCTTTGAGATCATCAGAAGACTTACTGCTAAGGGATGTGGTGTTATCTATATTTCTCATAAGATGGATGAGATACTGGAAATTGCGGATGAAGTTACGATCATGCGTGATGGACAGTATATCGGTACATGGCCTTCAAAGGATCTGACGATTGATTTCATCATCGCCAAAGAGGTTGGCCGTGAACTTAAGAATCTTTATCCGCCAAAAGTCAATATGCCAGGGGAAACCTGTTTGGAAGTAAAGAACTTCACTTCAATAAACGACAATTCATTCTGCGACTGTTCATTCTCGGCCAGAAAAGGCGAGATATTGGGCGTAGCTGGATTGGTTGGTGCTCAGCGTACAGAACTGATGGAAGCGATATTCGGTATGAGATCGAAGGTTAGCGGTGAGGTCATATTCAACGGCAAGAAGCTCAACATCTCATGCCCTGAAGATGCCATCAAGAATGGTATAGCTCTGCTTACTGAAGACAGAAGAGGTACCGGTATCTTCGGCGTCCTGTCTGTTTCAGATAACGTTGCGGTAGCTTCGCTTGATGACTATGTCGAATACAAGGTCATGCTCAATCATAAGCAGATCAACAAGATTGTTGAAGACAGCATCAACGAGCTTTCGATCAAGACACCTAGCCACAAGGCTCTGATCAAGAACCTATCTGGCGGCAACCAGCAGAAGGTAATCTTCTCAAGATGGCTTGCCAAGGATCCTGATGTGCTGATTCTCGATGAGCCTACAAGGGGTATCGACGTCGGCGCCAAGTATGAGATCTATTCCATCATCGGCAATCTGGCCAAGGAAGGAAAGACCATCATAATGGTTTCATCGGAAATGCCTGAACTGATTGGCACTTGCGATAGAATAATGGTTATGTGTGAAGGAAAGATTACAGGATTCGTTGAGGGAGAAGACATGAATCAGGAAAAGATCATGGAACTCTCTACGAAATTCATTACCGCATAATAAGGGGGATAATATGGAAAAGAAAATAACTGGCAAGAAAGTACTTCAGTTTCTGCTTAACAACGCCGTCATCTTCATGATCGTCATCTCGGCTATCATTGTCGGCGTACAGAGACCTGCCTTCTTCAGTGCATACAACCTGAAGAACCTGTTGATGAATACCTCAGCTCGTATGGTCATTGCCTTAGGTATCTCTGGTGTATTGATCATGAGAAACAATGACCTGTCTGCCGGACGTCAGGTAGGTCTTGCGGCATGTATCGCTGCAACATTGCTGCAGAGAGCCGACTATGCTCAGAAGGTATATCCAAATCTTCAGCCTATGAACATGTGGGTTTTGATGATATTGCTGATGATCGGCTTTGCGATCACTTTCGGCCTTATCAATGGCTTGGTTGTATCCAAGATGCATGTACCTGCCTTCATCGGCACATATGGCATGCAGACAGTAATCTATGGCATTTCGCTGGTATACACTGGCGCTCAGCCAATCGGCGGTCTGATTGATGAATATACAGCTTGGGCATCCGGCTCATTCATGGGCATGCAGTTCTTGCCTAACCTGGCAATCGTTGCCTTCATCGTGGGACTGTTCATCTGGTTCCTGTACAACCATACTCCATATGGCAAGAAGATGTATGCCATCGGCGGCAACCCTAATGCTGCAGAAGTATCAGGCATCAATCTTGATAGAATGACCATCATCTCCTATATGCTGGCAGCTGCATTGTTCGCTCTTGGCGGATTCATGATCGGCGCTAAGTCAGGTGGTGCTAATGCCAACCTGGCAAATGGCTATGAGCTGTTCGCTATCGCTGGATGTACAATCGGCGGCGTATCAGTATCTGGTGGTGTAGGTAAGGTATCTGGCATTCTCATCGGTGTTCTTGTATTCGAAATCCTGAAGATCGAAATGCAGTTCGTCGGTGTCGATGTTGCCTATACATATGTTGTTCAGGGCATTGTTATCGTTGTAGCTATTGCCTTGGATATCAGAAAGTATATCGCCAAGAAATAATAGCGAAAGCATCAAAAGAAAAAGGAAGCCTGGTCCACATTGGATCAGGCTTTTTGAATTATTTGGCTTCTCTTTCTCTTTTAAGCTGCAGATAGTATTTTATGTAGGCTGCGATATTGGCCAGGAACATGATGCCGATGAAGAACATCTGCATGTCTTCATTGGTGAAGGCTGTAAAGGCAATGACCGTAAACAGCAGGAACTGCCAATTGAGATTCTTCTTGATGGCCTCTGCATCTTCCTTGAACTTGGTGTTCATCAGCTCTTTCTTGTTGTAGGCGTTGACATATACCTTTCGGGAAATCATCTTCTGGCACATGAGTGCCAGCACCAACGCCGCCATGATCACCGCAACGCTGATGAAGCCTATGCCGATCGTCCTGAAGACAAAAAGCGGAACAAAGGAGAATATGATATAGGATGTTTCGCTGAGCGCAAAGTAGAGCAGCAGGTCTCCTTCTGATATGTAACGGCTTTGAATCTTTCGGCATTCTGGACACTGGACTGAGCCGACGGTATTCTTCTCGAAAAGGGAATCGCATTGTACCGTTATGTCCGCATGACATTTTTCGCAATATATTTTCATATGTACATTATAGTACATTTGATGAAGTGGCGAAAAATGCTCAGGTAACCTATAATTGAATTGTGGGAACAAAACTAATCTTTTTCGATGTAGATGGAACTATCATGCCGATTGGCGGTTCATCTATTCCTGAAAGCACTAGAGAATCTATCATTGAATTGAGAGAGAACGGCATAAGAACTTTTGTGGCAACCGGAAAGTCTTTGGCTGCTTTGAGCAAACTCAAGATAACCGATATGCCTTTCGATGGTTTTCTGACGCTCAATGGTCAGCTGTGCTACGACGCCAATCTGAAGATGTTTTTTGGCTATCCGATCGCATCAGAAGAGATGGAGGTCGTGGAGCAGATGTTCAATGCCGAGAAGATTCCTTTTATCCTTATCGGCGAGTTCTCAAAATACATCAATTTCTACAATGAAAGAATCCTGAAGATGTTCGAGGAGACACATGATACCGTTCCCGATATCGGCAAGTACCGCAACGAGAAGATATACCAGATAACAGCCAGCATGGATGAAAGGAAACAGGAGGTTCTCGGCAATACTATGGATTATCTGGATCTGGCGGCTTCGACAAAGGACTGCGTTGATATCTTTGCGGTCGGCGGAGGCAAGATGAATGCCATCAAGAAAGTGCTTGAGGTCTATGGAGTAAGCCAAGAAGAGACGATGGCCTTCGGAGATGGAAACAACGATATCGGTATGCTGCAGTTCGCCAATATCGGTATAGCCATGGGAAATGCCATGCCTGACTGCAAAAAGGCGGCTGACTATGTAACCGATGACTGCGACAAGGATGGCATATATAAGGCTCTTAAGCATTTTGAACTGATATGATGCAAAGCTTATCCGAAAAAGGATAGGCTTTTTTTGTTATGATAGATAGTATGAACAAAGGAATATTGATGGTGCTTGTATCAGCACTGCTGTTTTCGCTTGGTGGCCTTTTTACGAAGATGATTCCTTGGGAGGGCTTCTCTATCTCTAGCGGACGTTGCATATTCTCGTCGCTTTTCTTTGTTGCCTATTTTCTGATTCAGAAGAAGAAACTGAAGATAAACAAGATGACAATCATCGGTGCCATTCTGGTTTGTGCAAACATGACCTGCTACATCGAATGCAACAAGCTGACGACTGCTGCCAACACCATCATTCTTGAATATGTGGCGCCTATCTATATCGTGATCTTTAATATGCTTTTCAGGAAGAGAAGGCCAAGAGGATATGAAATAGTTGTTTCAGCCAGCGTATTGCTTGGCGTTATCCTGGTTCTGGCAGGCGATCTAGGAAAAGGCAATTCTTTAGGAAATATCATTGCGCTTTTTAGTGGCGTAATATATGCCTTTGTCATCATGCTGAATGAATTTGAGGGAGGCGATTCCATGACCTCCATGCTTCTTGGACACATCATGTGCATCTTCATCGGCTTTCCATCCTTGCTTGCCGAAACGGATTTCTCATTCAAGGTAGTGGCATCGGTGATCATGTTCGGCACCTTGATTACAGGCGGAGGATATTTCTTCCTTTCGCTTGGCACCAAGCACTGCGATTCCCTTACGGCTTCAATCGTGGCATGTGTTGAACCGATATTGAACCCAATATTCGTTCTGCTTTTCTATGGCGAGAAGCTTTCTTTGCTGACGATTGCAGGAGCACTTATCGTCATTTCTTCAATCGTGGCCTATAACGTTCTTATGAAGAAGGAGATGAAAGTCTCATGAAGAAGAAAACGAAGTTTCGTATCCTCTATTTTCTTTCGTACCTATGTGAAGGTTTCGATTACTGTTTTCTGATAACCTTCCTGAATGTCTTAGGCTATTCAGCGACCGAAAAGAGCATAATTCTGGCTACCGGCGCCTGCATTGGCATCGTTGTCCAGTTCATATCAGGATATCTATGCGATAAGAATCGTACCGTCAAGCGCTATGTATATCTCTTCGGTGTCCTTTATGGCATAAGCACCGTTCTTGTCTATGCGGCAGGAAACTATAGGCCTATCTTCCATATGATCATGGTTCCGATCAATGTTGGACTATTCAGGCTGATGATGGGGCTATTCGACAACTGGATCATTGAATCTGACAGCGATATCGCCAGAAGTTTTGGCTCCATAAGGGCTTTTGGTTCGCTTGGCTGGGCCTTTGGTTCATATGTGGGCGCATATATCATCAAACTGCTTGGCTATTTCTGGATGGGAATCTCATCAGTAATTGCGCTTGCGCTTTCCTTGATATTCGCTCTAGACATCAAAGATGTCGACAAAGTCGCAAACGATAAGCTCAAGTATGGAGATATCGTCAAGATTCTGGGAAATCCGATGTATGTCCTGATTGTCGCTTCCATGTTTGTGGTGACTATCGCTCAGTCTTCGCTTGATATGACGGTAGTGGACAAGTACTCCTATCTTCACGCAACCGAGAATGAGGTGAGCCTATACTGGTCGATAACCGGTATCTTGGAGCTTCCATTGTTTTTCTTGGGAGAGAAACTGACCGATAGATTCCATCCGCTATCGCTATTCATGTTTGCGACCGTCATATATGGAATAAGACTGTTTGGCTATGCTGGCGCAACCAGCGTCGAGGCGATGCTATGGCCATCGATCCTGCAGATGTTGTCATATCCGGTGATGAATCTCATAAACAAGGACCTGGTTCTGGCGGAGACGCCTGAGAATCTGAAGTCCAGTGGTCTGCAGATCGGATTGGCGCTCTACTCTACCATGAGCGCTCTGTTCTCGCCGCTGATTGCCGGTATGCTTGAGCAGCGCTTCGATATCAATGTGGCCTTGTATGCAATCGGATCGCTATCGGCAGTATCGCTTGTCATGACATGTCTGTATATTGCCTTGAAAAAGAAAAGTAATGTTGTATCATAAATGAATAAGGTGGGCATATTATGAAACTATTGGAAGAAAGAATAATCAAAGACGGCAAGGTATTTCCTGGTGATGTATTGAAGATCGACTGTTTCTTGAATCATCAGATCGATGTCATGCTGATGGAACAGATCGGTGTGGAATTCTATTATCTGTTCAAGGATTCCAAGCCAACAAAGATTCTGACCATCGAGTCAAGCGGCATTGCGATCGCTATGGAAACAGCCAAGCACTTTGGCTATCTTCCGGTGGTATTCGCAAAGAAGACCGTCGCTTCAAATATGGCAGCCAATACCTATGAGGCAAAGGAACATTCCTATACCCGCAATATCGAATATACCGTTCAGGTTGCCAAGGACTATCTGAGCAGCGAAGACAGAGTATTGCTTATCGATGATTTTTTGGCCAATGGTGAAGCTATGAGTGCCATGATCAGCATCTGCAAGCAGGCTGGCGCCGAGGTTGTGGGCTGTGGATCGGTTGTATCGAAGACCTATCAGCCAGGCGAACAGCGCGTAAGGGACATGGGCTATCATCTTGAGGTGCTGGCTAGAGTGAAGTCGATGAGCGACGACGGAAAGATCGAATTTGAAGAAGAATGATCCAAGACAAATGTCTTGGATTTTAATTGTCCTAAAGACAATAAAACCACTTGTTGTACAAGTGGGAATAAGCTTACTTC
>CALFPO010000047.1 GCA_937919165.1 uncultured Bacillota bacterium
CGGACCTGCCGATTTTATGCGCGCCCAGCTGAACGCAATGAGCGAAGAAACTTTTAAACTGTTCATTGACTATCAGCTTAAAGCTGCCGAGCGCCAGGATTTAATTGGCGCTGGTTCTCATGTTGTAGACATTCTGCATGTCAAAAAATAACGGCGGCTGTGTACAATGCAGCTTAAATCAATCTTTTACAGAATTTTTAGCTGTTAGAAAATCTCTGCTTCATTCTTGCAAGAATCTCTTGTGCCATGTCGTTTGAAACTTCTGTCTGCGGTTCATGATATTCAACAAGATTTGCAGGTATTTCGTCTAGAAAAGGTGAAGGGGTACATTCAACAACGCTCTGCATTTTGCGGCGGTGATGGCAGCATGACAGGAACAGTTTTTGCTGTGCACGTGTAATTGCAACATAAAAAAGACGTCTTTCTTCTTCAAGATTGTCAGCATAAACCTTAGATAGTTCAAACAGCTTCACATTCTCATTCTGATGATCCAGATTGTATGATAGAGCCTCAAGAAGCGAATTCATAAGCGAAGTCCTTACATACCTTCTTGCATCAGAAAGCGGAGACTGCAGTTCAATTGCATTGCCGCTAGGCATGCATGCATCCTTTATGTATCTTTCAGAAACAAGCGTATAGGTATTTATGTCGTAGAATCCATGTCCATTGAGTATGCTTCTGATGGTTCTGCGCATTGACTGCATGCTGCTGAGCTTTCCTACGGTCTGAGGAAGAAGCGGAAGAGTCGACTGCAGGTCATCGAAATCAGTAAGCCTTACAATCTCTTCATCGATATCTACAGGAATCTTCAGATCAGTTGCACGATATGATGGTATTTCCGTAATGAAGCTATTGCCATCCTTGTGGCAATTGAAGCCAAGTCTTCTCATGACATCCATAGCTTCATCGATTGTATATTCTTTGCCTATTATGGCGTTTAGATGATCTAGAGATTCAACGATCTCGTATGGTTCATAATCAACCTTGCCGCATTCGATAGTCTCTTCGATATCGTCTGCATCAGCAAGTTCAATAAGCAGTTCTACTGCTCTATCCATAGCCTTGTTCTGGGCAAGAGGCTCAAGTCCCTTAGAGAATCTTGCAGCTGCTTCAGTCTGCAGTCCTAGACGGTTTGATGTACGTCTGATCTGGGCATGGTCAAACAAAGCAGCTTCGATGATCAATGATGATGTATCATCGAGAATCTTGGTATTGTCGCCGCCCATGATGCCGGCAATGCCGATAGGCTTTCCTTCAGAAGTGATCATCAGATCGCCCTTTTCGATCTTATATTCGATGCCATCAAGGGCTGTATAGTTTCCTTCATAGTCATCTCTTACTGTAATCTCTTTGGCAGGATTGCTTCTCAGATCATAGAAATGAAGAGGCTGTCCCGTCTCCAGCATGACATAGTTGGAGATATCGACAAGGTTGTTTATGCATTTGACGCCATTGGCACGCAGATGTTCCTTCATCCATTCAGGAGATTCTTTGATCGTAACCTTGTTTACGACTTTAGCCAGGAAATGTGTGCAGTTTGCAGATTCTGATTTCAGAATGAAATCGCTCTTTCTCCCGATATTTGCTTTGCCATCAAAGTCAGGAAGCGTTACTGGACGATCAAGAATGGCGCCCATCTCTTTAGCCATAGCATACATGGAAAGGCAATCAGGCCTATTGGCATAGATCGATACGTCAAGAATGGTATCGTCATATCCAAGACGCTTAAGGATGTCGGTATCGCCTACCTTGAAAGAATCATCAAGCTCTTCGATGCCATTATGGCTCTTGGAATCTTCAGGAAGAAGATCATCGTCGACGCCAAGCTCCTTCAGCGAGCACAGCATGCCGTTGCTGGCCTGTCCTCTGATGACACCAGCCTTGATTTCGCCGCCAGGAAGCTTTGCGCCTACCTTGGCAACGATTACCTTAAGTCCTTTGCGGCAGTTTGGAGCACCACAGACAATATCAAGAACTTCGCTTCCGATATCGGTCTTGGTGATATGCAGATGATCTGAATCAGGATGATCAGCACATTCAAGCACTTCACCAACCACAAGATTAGTGCCTTCCCCTATCTTCTCTATGCCTTCAACCTCAAATCCGCAGCTGACCATCTTATCGATTATTTCGTCGGTGCTTAGGTCAGATATATCCATGAAATCATTAAGCCAATTCAAACTCAATTTCATCTTTGTGTCCTCCTATCTCTTGAAGCCCTTCAGGAAACGTATATCGTTGGTATACAGATCTCTGATGTCGGTTATTCCATACTTCAGCATCGCAATTCTCTCGATTCCGGCGCCAAACGCAAAGCCGGTATACTTCTTGGAATCGATGCCAGCCATCTCCAACACATTTGGATGAACCATGCCTGAACCCAGAATCTCGATCCAGCCTGTACCCTTGCAGGTAGGACATCCCTTGCCTCCACAGACATGGCATGTCATATCCACTTCAAATGATGGCTCCGTAAATGGGAAATATGAAGGTCTGAACCTGATCTTGGCATTCTTGTCGAACAGTTCTCTTATCATGAGTTCCAAAGTGCCCTTAAGATCTGATACGGTGATGTTTTCGCCTACCACCAATCCTTCGCACTGACGGAACTGATGCGAGTGGGTTGCATCGTCGTCATCACGTCTATAGGTCTTGCCTGGACAGATTACCTTCACAGGCAGATTGCTTGCTTCCTTTTCCAGCACTCTCATCTGGATGGCAGTTGTCTGCGATCTTAGAAGATGGGTTGGATCGATGTAGAAGGTATCCTGCATATCTCTGGCAGGATGCCCTTCAGGCGTATTAGCTCTAGTGAAGTTGTAGAGATCCATTTCAACTTCTGGACCTTCCGCAACGTTATAGTCCATGCCAATGAAGATGTCTTCAAGCTCATTCTGCACCAATGTCAATGGATGCAAAGTACCCATCTCTGGTGTATATGAATCCAAGGTAATATCGACTTTCTCCTTGGAAAGCTTCTCATCAAGGCCTGCACTCTCTAATGCGCTCTTCTTTGCTTCAAGAGCCTCAGTGACTTCTGTTTTAAGGCTATTTACCTTTGCGCCAAACGTTGGTTTCTCTTCAGGCGATAAATCCCTCATCATGGCCATAAGGCCCTGTATCTTGCCCTTCTTTGACAGATACTCAATCCTGAGTTCTTCAAGTGCCTTGTCATCATTGCATTCTTCAATGCTCTTCAAGGCTAACATCTTCAATTGTTCTAAATCTTCCATGCGATCCTCCTAAAATAAAAGGTGGCACAAAGGGCGCATATGCGCGGTACCACCTTAATTTGTCTCTTTAATTCTTAACGCGAATAATACGTGGAGTATTGGTCCAACTATGAAGTGAATTCCCAGATTCATCGATAGGATCTTCTCACCAGCTGATCCCTCTCTTGATCGACTCAATCAAGTACTACTCTTCAATAACAGTACTGAATAATTATAGCACAAATCATATTTCAAGCATATAAAAACCCGTCATTGAGAACTTTCTCTTTGACGGGTCTTTTCTGGTTGTCTTAACGATGAATCAAATCAAGAATCTAATTACAGAGTCTCGACTTTGATGCCAGGGCCCATATTGCTAGAAAGGGTTACTGACTGCATATATACGCCCTTAACAGCAGCTGGTTTAGCCTTAGCGATGACGCCATAGATAGCGTTGAAGTTTTCAACCAACTTATCTGTATCGAATGAAACCTTACCGATCAGGCAGTTGATGTTACCTTCCTTATCAACACGGTATTCAACTTTACCTTTCTTGATTTCTTCTACAGCTTGAGCAATATTCTGGGTAACAGTGCCAGTCTTAGGGTTAGGCATCAAGCCCTTAGGGCCTAACAGCTTACCTAATTTACCAAGTTCGCCCATCATATCAGGAGTAGCAACTATGATATCGAAATCGAACCATCCGCCCTTAACCTTGTCAAGAATTTCCTTGTCGCCAACATAGTCAGCGCCTGCATTCTTAGCTACATCAATATTGGCACCCTGAGTTACAACCAAGATTCTCTGCGATCTGCCTGTTCCGTTTGGAAGTACAGTAGCGCCACGAATCTGCTGGTCCGCCTGACGAGGGTCAACATTGAGCTTGAATGAAACTCTTACTGATGCATCATACTTTACTGTGCTTGTCTTCTTTACGAGTTCGCAAGCTTCTTCAGCAGTATACTTCTTGCCTTTTTCAATCAGGGCTAAAGAATTGTTATAGTTCTTAGAATGCTTCATTATTCTTCCACCTCGATTCCCATGTTTCTGGCAGTGCCAGCGATGATCTTCATAGCAGCTTCAACGTCATTGGCGTTGAGGTCTGGCATCTTGTATTCAGCAATCTCTCTTAACTGATCCTTGGTAACCTTGCCAGCCTTTACGCTGTTAGGAGTACCAGAAGCCTTAGCAACGCCTGCAGCCTTCTTCAATAAGAATGCAGCTGGAGTTGTCTTCAGTACGAAATCAAATGACTTGTCTTCGTAAGCAGTGATGATTACTGGAACGATGTCACCCTTTCTGTCCTTTGTCTGATCATTGAACTGGGTGCAGAACTGAGGCATGTTGATACCTGCAGATGCGAGTGCTGGACCAGGTTTAGCCATGCCAGCTTCAAACTGTAATTTACAGATTTTTGCAACTTTTTTAGCCATGTTTTCCTCCTTATGGTTGTGGTCTTAACGGAGTAGTTGCACTCCTGCCACGCTTAAATATTATACACAAAACGCAATATCTTTACAACAGAATTCTAAATGAATGAAGAACCGCCTGTAACGATCCAGCATGCAAGCATTGCGGCAACCAAAGCGCCTGTATAGACGTTTCCTGTCTTGCGGTAGCAATATGTGCAGATGAAGGCAAATACCAGTACCTGAGGCAGGAAAAGTATCAGCAACGACATGAATGGACCACCGAAAGTCGAACCAAACAGCAGATCGGCACCAGGACCGATTTCACCAAAGAATGGAATATATTCGATAAGCGTCACAAGCAATACGCCACCAATCATCACCAAGGCATTGATCAGATAGTTGATCACGAAACTGAATGCACTTTCGCCATAGGTTGAATGGATCCTTAAGCCAGCCATGATCTTTGAGTTGTTGAAGATATAGAATGCCGCAAAGAAGCCGATATATATCGCAAATTGTCCTGCACGCATTCCGGTAAAGGTCTTGAACATTGGCCAGATATACCTCAGATCAAGCGTAAACAGCTTCTCTACCGCAAAGACGATCGCATACATGAACCCTACCATGCATACAGCCAGCAAAAGTGACAAGCCAAACAGCAGGAAGTCGAAACGTTCTGGATGCTTCTCGCTAGATAAGCCAAGATTGTACAGATCGCTAGGATGCTTCTTGTTTCTTCTGGCAGATATGTGCGTAATTATCATGATGATGATCAAAAGTCCATACCAAGAGATGAAGCCATTGCCGATTGTCATGCGGAATACGCCTTCAGGCAAAGGAAGAAGTCCATGGCCTAGCTGCGTCATGAACGGGAATGATGCTCCTGCAAGAACAATCGTAATCAATGCACCAACAAGCCACTTGATCGGATTCTTGATATTCTCTTTTGGTGGAAGATTCTGTGCAACATAGCTGAATACTGGCGTTGCAAGCAAGATATTCATCAAAGGAAGCATTGAGAATATTGCACATAATGTTGCCACTAAAGTAAGAAGTTCCTTGTATCCGGCAATCTGCGAACCATAAGATAGTTCGCTATTATGTCCAGTAGCGCTATCAAACCATTCAAGCGCTGTAGCTAAACCTATCTTATTGTGGGTAGTCAGACGATGATTGGTCATCAATAGCTGCATTCTTCTGGCGCTTCCATCATTGAAATCGCCATAGGTCTTGTTCCAATCGACCTTTGAAGTCTGGCCCATGAATTCCAGTCTCAGACCAGAACTCAATAATTCATCCGATACAGTATTCTCATAGTCTCTGAAATATGAGAATTCATCATACTTGGCCTGCAGAAGGAGCACATTGTTGAACTTGATGTTCATATAGTCATAGGCATTCTTGCTGAAGAGCTCGCCGCACTGAAGCACAGTTGCCTTAGGCATGATGTCGCTTCCTGAATAGGCTGCTGCAACCGACCATGATGACCATGTGCCCATCGAATGTCCTGTTACGCACATGTTCTTATTGTCAACATAGTCAAGCGTTGAAAGATAGGCATAGGCTGAAATGCCGCCACATGATGAATCGCTGATGGAATTGCCATCAGTATCCTTTGAATATCTGTCCTTGAAGAAAGACAGATTCGAGAAGTTCATCATGATCTTGTAGCGGCCAGCACCAGAAATCGTGACATAGGTCTTGTCGGCTTCTGAATCAAGTCCATAATTGACTGTTACCTTATGGTTGACCGATCCACGCTTAGCCAGACCAATATCGGTCAAGCCATGTCCGTATTCATCGATTGCCATAGCCACATATCCTCTTCTGGCCAGTTCGATGCCATATGCTGCACATGTCTCATGGTCATTCTGATAGCCATGAAGCAGAAGTACAGCAGGAGCCTTATTGGTTGATGAAACACCTTCAGGCTTGTAGAGCTTGTAGTAGATGTCACCCAGCTCTGTTTCGATTGTTCCGGTCTCGATGTCGATCTTGCCGAAATCACGCTGGAACAGATCAGCACAGAACATGCTGGCGAAACATATGCATACAAGCACCAATAAAGCAATCAGATTCTTTTTGAGTTTCATAGTTTCTTCTCCTATTTATGCTTATAGAAAACTCTATTATCCAAAGCAAACAGTTTACCTGTAAATTCTCCTTCCTCGATCTCATCCAAAGCCTTCTCAAGAATATTGACCTTGGCATCGATGTTGTCGATCATATACAGCAGTTCAGCCTCAAGAGTTGCAGGTCTCATAGGCGAACCATAATCGTACTGTCCATGATGAGCCAGCACCATATGTCTTAGAAGCAATAGCTCTTCGCTATCTTCTATATTAAGTTCCTTTCCTATCTGCAGAAGCCTGCTATCGACAATCGAGATATGTCCCAAAAGCTTGCCGCTAGTTGAATATTCGGTCATGATTGGTGAGGTGAATTCCTCTATCTTGCCCAAGTCATGCACAATGATGCCGCCAATCAGATAATCTCTATTTACGCTCGGATAGATGCTTGCAATCGCAGCTCCAAGCTTCAGCATACCCGATACATGAGTAGCCAATCCGCCGATGAAGTTATGATGAATCTTCGATGCGGCTGGATACTCATATACGGCATTGGCATAATAGTTCAGCATTCCCGAAACAATCTTCGCGATGTTCTGGTTCTCGATCATGTTTATGCCTTCCTGAATGTTGTTTCTCAGATCATTCTTAGAAATAGGCGACTTGAAGACGAAATCGTCGATATTTATGTCATTCATCGATATAGGCATTACCTTCAGAACCTTGCATTGCAGATTGTTCTTGTATTTGATGACTTCCAGAACGAAAGAATAGACTTTGCCGACTGTAAGCTGTTTGTCTATTTCGGTCTTGACATCCCACATCTTGGCTTCAATCGATTTGGTGCAATCCTGAAGCGTCAATGAAAGATAAGGTGCTCCGCTATTGGTCGTTCCCTTCGCAATCGAACTGATCAATAGATTTATCTCTAGATGATCCCCCTCTTCGAAATCTTTTACTTGTTTTGTCATCATATATCCTCCATAACTTTCTTGATATCTTCGCTCCTATACCCCCTATTCAACAGATTGCTGTAGATACGGGATCTAAGGTCATAGTCGCTATATTTTCGGCAATATCTATCTTTTGCCTTTCGATAATCTCTCTTCAGCGATTCAAGTTCATTCTCCACCGAAAGATCGATATCTTTTATTGCATCGCTTGCTGTATCATACGAAAATCCTGCATTAACAAGCTTCCCGATTAGCTTCTGTCTTTTGGAATTTAGCGAACAGTTCTTTATAACACCATTATACTTGCTTGCAAGCTGCTTTGCCTTATTTAGTTCCTTATCGTAGTCATAAACAAGGTTTTCTTTGATGATGTCTTCAGCAATGCCTTCCTTCTTTAACTTCATTTTCATATCCTTGTTTGACATCAATGAATTCTCATAGTATGCAAGCTTAGCTTTACAGAATTTCTCATCATCAAGCAGTCCATAGCTTTCGAGCCTATCGATGATCTTCTTTGTCTCATCTTCATTCAACTCACAATTATCAAGAAGATATCTTCTAATCTTATATACGCTATAGTCTTTCTGACTAAGCCTTCTCAGACATTTCTGATAGGCCATAAGCAGTCTGTCCTTGTCCTTAAGTTCTTCATAGAGCTTATCATCAAGTCCTTCAAGGCTCTTCAAACCATAGGCAAAATAGTCTTCTATCGATACATTGATCTTCTCTTCTTCAAGATAGATGACAACATAATCTTCCTTTATCTTCGTCTTAGAGATCGGATACTTTACATCCCTGATTTCAATCTTCTGTTTCTTGATGAACTCTTCAAATTCCATAAGTTAATTATAAATTAAAGCTCCATTTTCATGGAGCCAAATGATGATTCTTTATTGGTTGGATTATCTTCTTCCGCCTGGACCGTTATTGGCAGCCTTTGGCTTTGCGGCAGGAGTCCTCTTTACGCTAGTGGTTTTAGGAGCTGCTGTCTTCTTGACTGTAGTGGTCATCTTAGGCATGGTCTGTCTCTTTGGCTGTTGAACAACTCTTACAGTCGTCTTTCTAGGCTTCATCTGTGGTGCTGGTGAATATAAGCCCATTCCAAATGAATTAAGAAGCGATGGCTGTTTTTTAGGCATTACCGTAATCATCGGCTTGCGCATTACGTTATAGATGATAGGTGTGCTTACCATATTGAAGTTATTAGGGTTGTAGTATGTAACGTTGTTGTTTGGATCATACAGAGCAACCTTCATGCCTTCATTCTGACAAGCGCGGCAGATATATACTGCATCATCATAATTTACAAGATCATTGAACAGATAGACTGGCATAGCATCCACAATCTTCTTTGCTTCAGAATAGGTTATATCCAGAATGCTCTTCAATGCATTTGCTGTCGTCATCTTGGTCTTGGTATAGTCCACCAGCATGATGTCATAGCCTTCACGATCGGTATAGGTTACATAGGTAATCGATGTTGCTGTTTCTTTTAAACGATATCCGCAATGAGGACAGGTCTCAGCATATTCGCTAACGCTCTTTCCACATTCAGGACAAGTGATAAGTGCCATATTATTCTCCTTTTTACTTACTAATCTAATTCTAAACTCATGAACGATTGCTAGCAAGTAAAAGAGCTCTCGTATGAGAGCTCTTCATGATGCTTTAGATATAACTATTTAACTCTAGCTTCGAGATTAGCGAATCTCTTCTTAGCATCAGCCTTAGCCTTTTCATATAAAGCTTCAGCCTTTTCTGGGTTAACCTTAACCAGGTTGTTGTATCTAGCTTCATCCATCAGGAAGTCGTTGAACTTGTCGAAATCAGGAGTCTTGAAGTCGATAGTCAATGGCTGCTCCTCGTTGCGTGGATCATATCTGTACAGTGCAACATAGCCGCACTCTACAGCCTGCTTCTGAACGAGCTGCTGCTTAGATAAGCCACCCTTGATGCCGTGGAGTTCACATGGGCAGTAAGCTATGATCAGAGATGGACCATTGTAGCTTTCTGCTTCCTTGAGAGCCTTGATAGCCTGCATTCTGTTAGCACCCATACATACTGATGCAACGTATACATGACCATAGCTCATAGCGATCTGACCTAAATCTTTCTTAGCAACTGCCTTGCCGCCTGCAGCGAACTGAGCGATAGAAGCAGCCTGTGAAGACTTAGATGACTGACCACCAGTATTTGAGTAAACTTCAGTATCCAGTACCAGAATATTTACATTCAGGTTGTTTGCGATTACATGGTCTAATCCGCCGTAGCCGATATCGTATGCCCATCCATCGCCACCAACGATCCATACAGAGTTAGATACGAGATCTCTTGCTTCTTCAGCAAGTACATGTACATCTTCGCAAGCAGACTTGCCAGCCAGATCGCCGATCTGTGGAGCAAGCTTCTTCTCTTCAACTCTGTTGCCGTTGTTCTTGAGGTACTCTTCGAATAATGCCTTAAGTTCTGGTTCAACCTTATCGAGGTTGTCTTCCATAACCTTCAGCAATGTAGCCTTCTTGTAGTTCTTGGCAAGAGCCATACCATAGCCATATTCAGCATTGTCTTCGAACAATGAGTTAGCCCATGCGATACCGTTGCCGTTCTTGTCGGTTACAAATGGTGTAGAAGGAGTAGAACCGCAGTAGATTGAAGAACATCCAGTAGCATTAGCAACCAGCATATCTTCACCGAACAGCTGAGAAACAAGTCTGTAGTAAGGTGCTTCACCACAGCCAGGGCATGAACCAGGAACTTCGAAGTAAGGCTTCAGGAACTGAGTTCCCTTAGGTGTATCATTTACAAGATCCTTCTTGTATTCAGTTTCATTGAACAGGTAGTCAGCAAGCTTAGCTTCGCCCATCATGTCATGAACGTTAACCATTTCAAGAGCCTTGTTTCCGCCCTTTCCTGGACATTCAGCAGCACACAGACCACAGCCTACACAGTTGTCTGGAGATACCTGGATTCTGAACTTGTAGTTCTTGTCGCTCTTTGGCATTGCATCGATTGTTGCGAATTCCATTGGAGCATTTGCAACTTCTTCTTCAGTCAAAGCGAACTGTCTGATTGTTGCATGTGGACATACGAATGAACAGAAGCCACACTGGATACAGTTATCAGGATTCCACTTAGGTACGAATGAAGCAATGTTACGATGTTCAGCATAGCTGACATTGTTTCTCATTGTGCCATCCAATACGCCATTCTTTGTGAAATCTGAAACTGGCATATCATAGCCATTCAGGTAACCTAACTGATTAGCGAATTCATCCATGTAAGCATCACCTGTCTTGGCGATTTCGAACTTAGATGGAAGTTCAGCCCATTCAGGCTTAACTTCGATTTCAACCAGGCCAGCCTTGCCGGCATCGATAGCGTCATAGTTTGCCTGTACTACAGCATCGCCCTTCTTGCCATATGACTTCTTGGCAGCAGCCTTCATCAGTTCAACAGCCTGATCGTAAGGCATGATCTGCTCGTTCAAAGCGAAGAATGCAGACTGCAGAGTAGTATTTGTCTTGCCTCTCATTCCACATTCGTTGGCGATCTTTGTGCCGTTGATGATGTAGAACTTAGCATGTTTCTTGGCAAGCTGAACCTTCATTCTGTTAGGCAGGTAATCTTCGATCTTGTCAGCATCGATTGTAGTATTGAGCAGGAATGTACCGCCATCCTTAAGGTTGCCGGTTACATCATACTTAAGTACATATGAATCAAGTGAGCAAGAGATGAAGTCAGCATTGTTTACATAGTATGTAGAATGGATTGGATCCAAACCGAATCTAAGGTGAGATCTAGTAACGCCGCCAGCCTTTCTTGAGTCGTACTGGAAGTAAGCCTGTGCATAGTTATCGGTGTTATCGCCGATGATCTTTACAGAGTTCTTGTTGGCACCGACTGTTCCATCACTTCCAAGACCCCAGAACAGACATGAAGTATATTTGCCCTGAATCTTGAAATCAGGATCAACATCAAGTGACAGATGAGTTACATCGTCGTTGATGCCGATAGTGAATTCTTCTTTTGGCTCATCTTTCTTGAGCTCATCGAATACAGCCTTGATCTGGTTAGGAGCAGTATCCTTAGAAGCGATACCGTAACGTCCGCCGATCAGTTTGATATCGGTATTTCTTAAAGCATAAAGAACATCCAGGAATAATGGTTCTCTAGTTCCCATTTCCTTTGTTCTATCAAGAACAGCGATCTTCTTTACAGTCTTTGGCAATACATTGAACAGATACTTTGAAGAGAAAGGTCTATATAGATGAACAGAGATGACACCAATCTTCTCTCCGTTGGCAACAAGGGCATCGATGACTTCCTTGATTGTCTCAACTACAGAACCCATTGCGACGATGACTCTTTCAGCATCCTCAGCACCATAGTAAGTGAATGGCTTGTAGTCTCTTCCTGTATGTTCAGAAATCTTAGCCATGTAATCAGCTACAACATCAGGAACCTTAGCATAATGCTCGTTCTGAGCTTCTCTAGTCTGGAATACAACGTCATCATTCTCAGCACCGCCTCTAGTTACAGCGTTTCCATGAGGATTCAGAGCGTTCTTCTTGAAGTTCTTTACGCAATCCATATCGAGCAATGACTTCAAGAAATCGTAATCCATTACTTCAACCTTCTGGATTTCATGTGAAGTTCTGAAACCATCGAAGAAATGAACGAATGGAACGCTAGCCTTGATGGCTGACAAGTGAGCAACACCAGCAAGATCCATAGCTTCCTGAACGGAATTGGATGCCAGCATGCAGACACCAGTCTGTCTAGCAGCATAGATATCTTCATGATCGCCGAAGATAGACAATGCGCTTGTAGCTAAAGCTCTGGCAGCAACGTGTACAACGCCTGGAAGAAGTTCTCCAGCCCATTTGTACATATTAGGAATCATAAGCAATAAGCCTTGTGAAGCAGTAAATGTGGTAGCTAAAGCACCACCCTGTAATGTTCCATGAACAGCACCGGCAGCACCTGCTTCTGATTGCATTTCCGCAACTTTGACAACGTTGCCAAAGATGTTTGTTCTACCTTGAGTTGCCCAAGCATCAACTACTTCAGCCATTGTTGAAGATGGAGTAATTGGATAAATAGCAGCTACATCAGTAAAAGCATACGCGCAATGAGCGGCAGCAGTATTGCCATCCATAGATTGGAATGTCTTTCCCATAATAAAAATCTCCTCCTATGCGATATCTATTATACCTCAAAGAAGAAGATTATTATCAGTGATTTTTAAGTTAATTGGCTTGCTTGCTGTAGATGGTTATGACAATTGGCGTATTCAATGGATAGTCTCCCTCGGTATAGGAAGTAGAGCCATTTACGCTGATTGATGCAATGACGCCTGCCCCACTTCCGTCAGTGGATTCTGCCGAATTGTAGGTGACATTGGTGAAGCTTGAGAATGGACCATTCTGCAGCTTGGATTTGGTTTCATCATATGTTTCGCCCTTGAAAGCCGTCGCATATTTAGAGGCTTTCATGATGGTTCCGGTGCTTATAGGCTCTTCGCCTTTAGATACAGTATATTTTACCGTCGAACCGGCAGAAAATGATCCAGTATCGTTTGAGATGATCTTTCCGGCAGCAAGGATTGTCGAATAGCTTTCGCTTCTGCTTGACTTGAGGCCATTGTTGGTCAGAAATGAGGTCAGTTCGCTTTCGCTTTTTCCTGCATAATCGCCAACGTTGACGGTTTCGGTAGTCGGCGTGCTCTCTTTCTTGCCAAGGGACTTCGAATAGCGGAAATCCTCATTCTTTACATAATCTCCGCTACCATGCCATATGACATCACCTTTGGCAACAGTATCGCTGTAGTCGTCATATTCATCGGTGTATTTAGGATTCAGATTCAAGGCCTTGGCAATGTTTTCAAATTCTGAAACGCTCTTGCCCACATATTGACCTTTGCTGATATATGTCGTTCCGCTAGAATTTCCTAGAGATAAGGCATATTTCATCTGCTCATTCTTCTCATATGTTCCGCTTCCATGCCATACGATATAGCCTGACGGAACAGAGCTGCTTTCTTCATCATATGAAGATACATGCGTAGGAACAAGTCCCAAAGATCTCATCTTGCTTTCGAACTCGCTTTGCGATAATCCTTTATACTTTCCGGCATCAATCGTAACCTTGCCATCTACAATCTCATTGCTCAGATAGATGCCATAGTTGATGGTTTCGTTCTGGACATAGGTACCGCTTCCATGCCAAGCGATATCGCCAGCATTGCTATCTGTACCTTCTTCGTCCTTTTCGCTCTTGTGATTTGGCACAAGACCAAGCTCTTTGACCTTCTTCTCAAAATCCGTTGTGTTCAATCCAATGAACTGACCGCTTTCGATCACTATCTCATTGCTTCCAAGCGACAAGGCATAGGAGATTCCTTCACCCTTTTCGTAGTTTCCGCTGCCGTGCCATACAATCTTGCCCTTGGCTACAGTAGAACTTTCTTCGTCATAATCCTTTCTGTATTTTGGGACAAGTCCTAGAGCTGTTGCCTTGGTCTTGAATTCATCAAGAGATAGTCCAACGAAATCTCCAGGCTTGACGATGATTCCATTAGGGTTTTCGCCTTTAGACAAGGCATAGCGGATATTCTCGTTCTTCTCGTAAGTTCCGCTTCCATGCCAGATAATATAGCCTTCCTTGACGCTGCTGCTGTATTCGTTGTAGCTTTCTTCATATTTTGGCACAAGAGAAAGAGCCTTCATCTTCTTCTGGAAATCATCAAGACTGATGCCTACATATTCACCAGCATCTATCTCAAGATCCTTATCATCAATCTTGGCAGATGGCCCTGAAGATATATAGACATTTACCTGCGTATCTTCACTGATTCCTGAACTAGGTTCGATTCTGATGATCTTTCCTTCTTCAATCGTATCGGAATTCTCTTCATAATAGGCAATCTTTTCGATGAAATTGTTGGCAGCCCAGGTTGAAATGTCTTCCTTAGTGGTCTTGCTATCGATGACTGGAGGATCTATCAGATTGTTCTTGCCATCAGAGATGATGAAAGAGATATGTTCATCGACTGTCTCGCCGGTATTGAGTGACTGATAGATGATCTTTCCTTCTTCGACAGTATCAGAATATTCATGAGTAATGGTGCAGACTCCTAGCTCCTTAAGCGAATTGCACCAGGCATCAACATCAGCTTCGCTCTTGCCGGTGAAGTCTGGTACCTTGATCTTCTCGTCCGGTACAAGCAGACGATACGCAAAGAATCCAGCTGTCGACAATATGGTCAGCAGAAGGATAGTCAGGATAATGTTCAGTTTGCTGGAAAAGAATGTTTTCATGCTCTCTCCTATTCTACGTCTAGTGTTATGCGATACCTGATCTTGTCGGTATCAACTTTATATGCAGTTCCTTCAATATCCAACGAAGGAAGCTGTTCATTATATCTGTTGGTCATCTCACAGATGTCCATGTAATCGCCATTGATCATCTTCATCATGATCCTGTATTTGCCTCTTAGATCCTTGATGCTGGTCTTGGCCTTGAAGCAGATGTTCTTGAGATCATACGATGATTCATATATGCTCTTATAGTCTAGGCTGCAAGCCGAAGCTTCGCTTTCCATCTTGATCGCTTCTTCCTCACCTAGCAAATAGACGCTATTCTCAATGCCATCAAGCTGTCCATCGCCATAGTTCAGATAGAACATCATCGCAATGCCTTCAATATTCAGATTGCCTTCTTCATCGATTGTGATGTCATCGAATGCTACCAACGAATCTCTGATGCTAGGCTTGACTATATCCTTCAGTTCCATGATTTCTGCCATTATATCAAGTTCCAAACGATAGCCATTCATGGCGTTGGCACATAATCTGTACGTAAGTCCTTCATTATCTTTGATTATCAGGCTGTGTTCTTTGAGAACGCTGCTTAAATTAGATACAAGCGAAAATCCCCTATTCTCGGTCTTGAGCTTAAGATAGTAGCTGCCATTTTCAAGCTGACTTAGATCAACATCGACTTCAAATCCGCAATTGCTGTAGCTATAACCGTCATTGATCGAGAAGTAGCTTGTATCAAGTAAACCGCATTCTATTTCCTTGCATAGGCTATCGTCAGCATAGTCATATATCTGCAGAGTATGCTTTATTGAACTAGGATCATCGAAATTCATATTGGTGAATCCACCAAATCCTTCGATATGCAGCACATTTCCATCAATAGATAAGTCATCAACCATCGTAAGCGATTCATGGCTGATGGTCATCAGGCCATTGTTTGTTATCTTTTCGATATTGTTGACCTGAACATATCCAACAGAAGAGCTCCAATCATAGATGCAGATCTCATCGCCAGAGTAGATGTTGTTATTGAAGACAGGATTATTGGATTGGATCTTGTATTTTCCGCCATCTTCGCTAAGCAAGATGACGACATGGTTTTCTTGTCTAGTAGATGTATAGCTGCTTGTATATAGGATATTTGAACTGCTTTGTATCTTATATACTGGAGCGTTGAACTTATTGATTACACCAAGATCATAGGAATTATAGTCGGTCAGATTGCCATTGCCACTATTGTCATACTTATCGATCGCATAGTAGATCGACGCAATCTTTGCTCCCCAATATGGATCGGAAGCATATTCCAGATTGAAGCCTGATCCCTTGTTTCCTACAAATGGACCATTGAAACGCCAATCGGTCACATCCATGTATTTCCTGAGATTCCTGCCCATCTGTTCCTCTACGCATTTTCTGATGGAAGAGAAATATGAGGCGTCATCAGGTGAATCGTCATAGGCATTCCAGCCAAAGAGATTGTTTCTGTTCTTGGCATATCCGCTTGTGCCATAGGCTGATTCAAGACACGCCATTGCATATACGATTGCCGCATTGCAGCCATAGGCATTCTGCGAATCGATGAAGGATGCTCCTTCATTCTTCAGCTTCGAATCGGTATTGCTTCCTTTTGTCGAAATGAGGAAACTGTCTAATGTCGCTGCAGAGATCTTGCTCTTGCTGCGCAATGGAAGATACTGATAGTAGTTATAGGCCTTGCCTACAAACTCTTTCTTCTTGAAATCGGTATAGAAATTGATGCCATCATCAGAGAAATATTTTACGTTCCTCTCCAGGAAAGGATAGCTTTCTGCATTTGAGACCTTTATCGTATATTCACCCATCCTGATGTCAGAAGAGCTTGCAGGATATGCTACATGATAATGGAATTCCAGATCATCATAGTTGCCATTTCTCTTTACGACATAATAATTAGGCACACAGATGGTCTTGTATGGGCTTGATGAATTGTAGGCATATGATCCGCCTAGATAGATCGGAATGGAATTCTTTATGAATTTTGAAGGTACCAGATCGGTATATTCGATATCCGCATAGCCATCAAAGCCATTGAGAATGACATGAACCCATCCCTGTCCTTCATGTCCGCTGATGGCAGACATATATGGAGTATCGACATATGTCATCTCGTAATAGCGCGAAACATATGTGTATGTATAGTCATAGCGATCATTATATGACTCATAGATATTCTGAGTCGAAGATGATCCTCTAGGATATGAATAGACCAGTCCAGAACGCATTGCTACGATCTTGGTAGGCGAATAGCCATCTGCATGTCTGACAACATAATCGCCGCCAATCTCATACATCTTGTTCTTGGCAGCTTCAAAGCTGTCATAGCAGGAATGCGCACTCAATGAACCATCATCTTCGATATATGAAAGTTCATACAGAGGACATGACATTGGATAAAGCGATTCAGCTTCCACAGCATAAAGACCTCCTTTTCCTAAAGGAATGATTGTAGTCATGATCAATATGCTGATTAATGCTGAATAGACTTTCTTCATTTTCTCCTCTTAATTATTGCAATGATGTATCGATCTTTACCCAATTGTCATCGTTTGATAGCTTAATCAAAAGGCTTCCCTTATGTACATTCTCGTCAGGAGAGTAGACTTCAAAGAACAATGCTCCGCCAACACCCTTGACCAGATCCTTGTTCAGGATATTTTCGCATTCGATGGAACGGTATTCGCCAGAGAAACAGCTGATTTCCTCATCGCTATTCTCTTCGATGAAGATTGCATCTGTAATCTGCACATTTTCTTGCGCTTCATTTACAGCAATCTCAAAGGTATAGACTCTCAAGGTAGATGCAATCTCATACTGTTCATCGTTATGCAGCATGAACGAAGAGATATATGATCTTGATACATAGATGTTTGTATCGCCTATCTCGATGCTTTCGCCATTATTGAGTTTCAATGAAGTGACCATATTGAGATTCTTATCCATCGCAAATTCCAGCTGCGTAGCATCCAGCAGGTTATAGACAAGGAACTTGTTGGCATAATCGCCTTCATAAGGTATGAAGAGTCTTGCCTTGCAGGTATTCTGATTGGAAACGACGCTGCGATCGATCTCAAGCTTTGAGACGTCATAGCCCTTCATTTCCAGCTTATTCAAATATTTAGCGATATCACCTAATTCAATCTTCTCTTTTGTCTGAAGCTTATTGAGGTCGAAAGCAACTGGCTCATTTGCAGTGAAGCTGATATCCGCAACGATGAAATTGAAGCCTAATTCACCGGTATCATCTTCATATATCTGATAATCATCAATGCTGAGTTTTACGCTTTCGACTGTCTCGACCTTTATTTCGGGAGTATTGGTCTCTTCGTTCTTGCCAAAAAACAGGTCAATTGCCTTGAACACACCAAAACCCAATAAACCGCCTATCAAGGCTACAGCTATAATCAAGACAATGATACGATCAACTCTGACTTTACGTTTAGCCATGGTTCTTCTCCTTCATCAATAGTTCTTCGGCTTCCATAAGTTCAGAAAAACGAGAAATAGGGATAATGGCAGCCATCGGCTCATTGTTCTTAACGATGATCTTGACATCATCAGGACCCAAAGATGAGATGATCTGCGCTGCCTTTCCCTGGTTCAAATGTGATATCGGAACCAATGAATTCAACATGGTTCCTACGCTAGATTTATATGTCATCAACTAATTATAAAAACCTATTGATATAATTGTCAACATATTTAATGATATATTTACTATATTTTCTATTTATTATTTATAGATATATTTATCTATATATTTATCTATCTCTTAATTTGCAATTAAATTTGTATGTGTCTTCGCACATCTTTTCAATATCAAGCTCCGTCTCAAAGCCCAGAAGTTTCTTGGCCTTATTGGTATCGGCATACGAT